>NZ_JBSFJX010000012.1:0-118291 GCF_053598275.1 Streptomyces sp. NPDC001156
TGCAGGGGGGACCCTGTGGGAGAGTAGGACGCCGCCGAACAAATCTTGGGAAAACCCCGCACCGCAGGTGCGGGGTTTTCTGCATTTCAGGGGCATGTTCCCACCCCCTCCTTACTGCCGCGTGAACCGTGCAGGTAGGGTCAAGGGGCATAGTCGGCTCGTTTCCCGCAGGAGGCCCCCGGGTGGAGGTCCAGGAGACCCGTGTCCAGACGGACCGGGTCCTCACCATCCCGAACATCCTCAGCATGGCGCGGCTCGTCGGCGTGCCCGTCTTCCTGTGGCTCATCCTGAGGCCGGAGTTCGGCGGCCCGAAGAGCGACGGCTGGGCGCTGCTCGTGCTCGTGCTGAGCGGCGTCAGCGACTACCTGGACGGAAAGCTAGCCAGGCGCTGGAACCAGATCAGCAGCCTCGGCCGGCTGCTCGATCCCGCTGCTGACCGGCTCTACATCGCCTCGACGCTCGTCGGACTCACCTGGCGCGAGATCCTGCCCCTGTGGCTGACCTCGGTACTCGTGGCGCGCGAGCTGGTCCTGTTGGTGATGGTGGGCATCCTCAGGCGCCACGGCTATCCGCCGCCTCAGGTGAACTTCCTCGGGAAGGCAGCCACGTTCAACCTGATGTATGCGTTCCCGCTTCTGCTTCTCAGTGACGGAAGCGGATGGATCGCGTCACTGGCTGCTATTTTCGGATGGGCGTTCGCGGGGTGGGGTACAACCCTCTACTGGTGGGCAGGAGTCCTCTACGTGGTCCAGGTCCGCCGCCTTGTCAGGGCGGACGCCAAGGCTGATGAGCCCGCCGATTGGCGGCCGTAGCGGCTCGATGGCCCGCTCGGGGAAACTGCGGGACAATCAGACGGGTGAAGTCGGCTGGACCGTCGTCTCTTAGAGGAGGACGCTTCCGACATGAAGGCCGTCGTGATGGCCGGAGGCGAAGGCACGCGCCTTCGCCCGATGACCTCAAGCATGCCCAAGCCGCTCCTGCCGGTGGTCAATCGGCCGATTATGGAGCATGTGCTGCGGCTGCTCAAAAGGCATGGGCTCAACGAGACCGTCGTGACCGTGCAGTTTCTGGCTTCGCTGGTCAAGAACTACTTCGGGGACGGCGAGGAGCTCGGTATGGAGCTCACGTATGCCAACGAGGAGAAGCCACTCGGTACCGCAGGGAGCGTCAAGAACGCAGAGGAAGCGCTGAAGGACGACGCATTCCTCGTCATCTCCGGTGATGCCCTGACTGATTTCGATCTCACCGATCTGGTCAATTTCCACAAGGAAAAGGGTGCTCTGGTCACCGTCTGTCTGACGCGTGTACCCAATCCTCTGGAATTCGGCATCACCATCGTCGACGAAGAAGGTAAGGTCGAGCGCTTCCTGGAGAAGCCGACCTGGGGTCAGGTCTTCTCGGACACGGTGAACACCGGCATCTATGTCATGGAGCCCGAGGTCTTCGACTACGTCGAGCCCGATGTGCCCGTCGACTGGTCCGGCGACGTCTTCCCGCAGCTCATGAAGGAAGGCAAGCCGATCTACGGCTATATCGCCGAGGGCTACTGGGAGGACGTCGGCACCCACGAGAGCTATGTGAAGGCGCAGGCCGATGTCCTGGAGGGCAAGGTCGACGTAGAGATCGACGGCTTTGAGATCTCACCCGGAGTCTGGGTGGCGGAGGGTGCCGAGGTGCATCCCGACGCGGTGCTGCGCGGCCCGCTCTACATCGGCGACTACGCCAAGGTCGAGGCCGGTGCCGAACTGCGTGAGCATACGGTCGTCGGCTCGAACGTCGTCGTGAAGAGCGGGGCGTTCATGCACCGCGCCGTCGTCCACGACAACGTCTACATCGGCCAGCACAGCAATCTGCGTGGCTGTGTCGTCGGGAAGAACACCGACATCATGCGTGCGGCCCGGATCGAGGACGGCGCGGTCATCGGTGACGAGTGCCTCATCGGTGAGGAATCGATTGTCCAGGGCAATGTGCGCGTCTACCCGTTCAAGACGATCGAGGCCGGCGCCTTCGTCAACACCTCGGTCATCTGGGAGTCCAGGAGCCAGGCGCACCTCTTCGGCGCCCGCGGGGTGTCCGGCATTCTCAATGTGGAGATCACCCCGGAGCTGGCCGTACGACTGGCCGGCGCGTACGCCACCACGTTGAAGAAGGGGGCGACGGTCACCACGGCCCGCGACCACTCCCGTGGTGCGCGAGCGCTGAAGCGCGCCGTCATCTCGGCGCTCCAGGCCAGCGCGATCGACGTACGGGATCTGGAGAACGTGCCGCTGCCCGTCGCCCGGCAGCAGACCGCTCGCGGCAGTGCCGGCGGAATCATGATCCGTACCTCGCCGGGCGTGCCGGACTCCGTCGACATCATGTTCTTCGACAGCCAGGGCGCCGATCTGTCGCAGGCCGGTCAGCGCAAGCTGGACCGGGTGTTCGCGCGGCAGGAGTACCGGCGTGCGTTCCCCGGCGAGATCGGGGACCTCTACTTCCCGTCCAGCGTCTTCGATTCTTACACCGGATCGCTGCTGCGCAGTGTCGACACCTCGGGGATAGCCGAGTCGGGCCTCAAGGTGGTCGTGGACGCCTCGAACGGCAGTGCCGGGCTTGTGCTGCCGAGCCTGCTCGGCAAGCTCGGTGTGGACTCGCTGACGATCAACCCCGGTCTGGACGAGTCCCGGCCCACGGAGACCGCCGACACTCGTCGGTCCGGGCTCGTGCGGCTGGGTGAGATCGTCGCCTCGTCCCGGGCCGCGTTCGGCGTGCGGTTCGACCCGGTCGGCGAGCGGATTTCCCTCGTCGACGAAAAGGGGCGGATCGTCGAGGACGACAGGGCGCTGCTCGTGATGCTCGACCTGGTGGCCGCGGAGCGTCGCAGCGGGAAGGTGGCGCTCCCCGTGACGACGACGCGGATCGCCGAGCAGGTGGCGGCGTACCACGGAACGCAGGTCGAATGGACCACGACCTCCCCGGACGACCTCACGCGCGTGGGCCGGGAGGAGTCGACGATCTTCGGCGGTGACGGGCGCGGCGGTTTCATCGTGCCGGAGTTCAGCAGCGTCTTCGACGGGACGGCCGCCTTCGTGCGGCTGATCGGGCTGGTGGCACGGACCCAGCTCACGCTGAGCCAGATCGATGCGCGGATTCCACGGGCACACGTCCTCAAGCGGGATCTCGCGACCCCGTGGGCCGTCAAGGGTCTGGTCATGCGCCGGGTCGTGGAGGCGGCCGGAGAACGGTCCGTGGACACGACAGACGGGGTACGGGTCGTGGAGACGGACGGGCGCTGGGTTCTGGTGCTCCCCGACCCTGCCGAGGCGGTCACCCATCTGTGGGCCGAGGGTCCCGACGACGCCTCCGCGCAGGCCCTGCTCGATGAGTGGTCGGCCGTCGTGGACAGCGCCGGCCGGTAAGAACAGAGGGCACGCGTGCGTGCCGGACAAGTGCCCCCAAGGGTGCCTGTCCGGCATGCCGGTGGGGCCATTCGGAGTATGCGGTCACGACATGCGACGATGTGCTGCATGCCGCAGCCGCCCCCCGTTCGGAGCACATACGGCCGCCCGTCGCGCCCGGATGCTTCCATGTCGTTGCTCACCAACGTCATGGATCACAGCCTCGACGACGGATATGCGCAGGCCGCTGCCCGGAAGCAGGCCGAGGGCTCTGGCGGTATGCCTAAGACGGTCCGGGCCAAGCTCGGTCTCGCCGCGGGACTCGTGCTGGCCGCTCTCGTGGTGACCGTGGGCGCCGCCCAGGCGCGTGTGGCCGCCCCCACGGTCGCCAAGGAGCGCCAAGAGCTCATCGGCCGCATCCAGCGCGAGACCGCGGCCGCGGACAAGCTGCAGGGCACCGTCGACGCACTGCGGGACGATGTGAGCGCACGGCAGCGCGCGGCCCTGAAGCAGGGCGGCAGCGGCGACAGTGCCGACCTCGTCGGAATCCTGTCGGGAGCCGTCGCCGTACACGGCCCCGGGGTGAAGCTCGTCGTGAACGACGCCAAGGAAGCCACCACCGGCGGCAACGGGAATCCTCGCGAGACCGCGGACTTCTCCGACACCGGACGGGTCCGGGACCGCGATATGCAGCGGGTCGTGAACGGGCTGTGGGAGTCGGGCGCCGAGGCGATCTCGATCAACGGGCAGCGGCTGACGTCCCTGTCGGCGATCAGGGCGGCGGGAGACGCGATACTGGTCGACAACAGGCCGTTGGTGCCGCCGTACACGGTGCTCGCGGTGGGGGACGGCCAACGGCTCAGCACCAGGTTCCAGAACAGCGCCGACGGGTTGTACCTGCATGCGCTGCAGGAGAACTACGGGATCCGGACCGCTATTTCCGTCGAGGGTGACGTCCGGCTGCCCGCCGCACCGAGTGTGATCGTACGTACAGCACAACCGAGCACAGAGAAGGGCACATCGTGATCGCCGTACTGGGCCTGGTCGTCGGAGTCGTGGTCGGTCTGTTGGTCCGGCCGGAGGTTCCGGCGGTCGTCGAGCCTTACCTGCCGATCGCCGTCGTGGCGGCGCTGGACGCCGTGTTCGGCGGCTTGCGGGCCATGCTCGACGGCATCTTCGACGACAAGGTCTTCGTGGTGTCGTTCCTGTCGAACGTGGTGGTGGCGGCGCTGATCGTCTTCCTCGGTGACAAGTTGGGCGTCGGCGCGCAGCTCTCCACCGGTGTGGTCGTCGTCCTCGGCATCCGGATCTTCTCCAACGCCGCGGCGATCCGCCGGCATGTGTTCCGGGCGTGAGGCCGATGAACGACGAGGAAGCGACGAACAGGCCGTCGCAGGCTCCGGAGCCGTCCGAGGCCCCTGGTGCGCCGCAGGGGGCGGAGGAGTCCCGGACCGCCGAGCACGGGCTGCGCAGGGAGCTGCCGCAGGAGATCCCCGCGGCGGCCGCCGGCTCGGGGGACCCCGAAGACGACCAGGACCCGGAGGGCTCGCTGACGGGCCGTCAGCGTCTGGCGAAGGGCTTGTGGCCGCTGCGGGTCTCGCGGGCCCAACTCATCGTTGCGGTACTGCTGTTCGGCCTCGGTTTCGGTCTGGCCGTCCAGGTCGCCTCCAACAGTGACGGCAGCAGTGCCCTGCGTGGCGCGCGCCAGGAAGATCTTGTGCGCATCCTGGATGAACTAGATGACCGCACGCAGCGTCTTCAAGACGAGAAGCAGGGTCTCGAAGATCAGCGGTCCGAGCTCGAGAACAGCTCGGACCGGGCCGAGGAGGCCCGCAAGCAGACCGCCGAGAAGGAGAAGCAACTCGGCATCCTTGCGGGCACGGTGGCGGCGCAGGGGCCCGGCATCACGATGACCATCGAGGACACGAAGGGAACGGTCCAGGCGGACATGCTGCTCGACGCGGTCCAGGAGCTGCGCGCGGCCGGTGCGGAGGCGATCGAGGTGAACGGCGTCCGGGTCGTTGCCAGCACGTTCCTGTCGGACTCGGGGAAGAGTGTGAGCGTCGACGGGAACAAGATCACCCAGCCCTATCGTTTCAAGGTCATCGGAAAACCGCAGGACCTCGAGCCGGCGCTCAACATCCCGGGAGGCGTGGTGCAGACCCTCGAGAAGGAGCAGGCAGCGGTCACTGTGGAGCGTTCCACGAAGATCGTCGTAGATGCCTTGCGAGCGGTGAAGCAGCCTGACTACGCTCGGTCGTCATCGCAGTGAACCGGGGGTGCATGGAGCCGGTCCGGCAGGGGCAAGAGGTTGCGGGGGGTCGGCGCACCGAATGGGCGGTGCGTGGTGGAAACTGTCTGGTGGATACGGACGTTGTGAGGATGTCCGGGTCGACCGGTGTACATAGTCAGGGTTCGTCCTGCCCCACGGGCGGGTCTGTTTCGGTCAAGGGGAATCGCCCGTGAAGTTGTTTGCGAAGTTGTTCGGCAAGAGCGCGCGAGAGGGCAGTGACAACGCGACGGCCCGCCATCGCGCACAGCCGGGAGAAGCACAGGGGCAGCGTCCGCTGTTCCGGGACCAGGTGGCTGGTCCAGGTGGTGACATTTCGGGAGGTCAGGGCGCGGCGGCTGTTGACCATGGCGCGTCCGGCCCCATAGGTTTCGGGGACATGTCGACTCTGGTGTGTACGAGGTGCGGTCACCGCAACGCGGAGAACAGCCGCTTCTGCTCCAACTGCGGTGCCCCGCTTCGCCCGGGGGCCGTTCCGGAGCGTGCCTCCGAGACGACCTCCACGATCTCCATTTCCGGTCTCGAGGCGTACGACGCGGAGGCCACTGGCCAGACGCCGACCCCGACGCTGTCTCCGGAAGCCCAGGCGGCCGTCGACGCGCTGCCATTCGGTTCGGCGCTGCTGGTGGTGCGCCGCGGCCCCAACTCGGGCAGCCGTTTCCTTCTGGACAGTGACCTGACCACGGCGGGGCGTCATCCGCAGAGCGACATTTTCCTGGATGATGTGACGGTCTCACGCCGGCACGTGGAGTTCCGCCGGAGCCCTGAGGGCGCGTTCACGGTCGCCGATGTCGGCAGCCTCAACGGCACGTACGTCAACCGTGAGCGCATCGACCAGGTGTCGCTTCACAACGGCGACGAGGTGCAGATCGGCAAGTACAGGCTGGTCTTCTACGCGAGTCAGCGGGGCATCTGACCTGCCAGGGCAGGGTCCCCCGCCAGGGAAGGGTCCATGCTTCACACACCGAGCGGCGGTGCCGACAGCGGTACCGCCGCCACGGACAGCGGGCTGATGAGTATCGGCACCGTGCTGAACGTGTTGCGCGAGGAATTCCCCGAAGTCACGATTTCGAAGATCCGTTTCCTGGAGACCGAGGGACTGATCGAGCCACAGCGCACCCCTTCCGGGTACCGCAAGTTCAGCGCGCACGACGTCGAGCGCCTCGGTCAGGTGCTGAGGATGCAGCGGGATCACTACCTGCCGCTGAAGATCATCCGTGAGCATCTGGACGCCCTGGAGCGGGGTGAGGAGGTGCGGTTGCCCTCTCTGGGCCGTTCGCGTGACACGGGTGAGGGCGAGCTGCTCGGGGACGTCCTGGGCGAGCCCGAGGCCTCCGCGGCGATGCGCATCGGCCGGGGCGAGCTGCTGAAGGTCACGGGGATCAGCGCGGAGCAGCTCGAGGAATGGGAGTCGTACGGCCTCGTGGCGCCGTTCCCCGACGGGATGTACGACGCCGAGACGGTCACGGTGGCCACTCTGGTGGCCGAACTGGGCAGGCATGGCATCGAGCCCCGGCATCTGCGGGTCATGAAGGCCGCCGCGGACCGCGACGCAGGCTTGGTGGACCAGGTGGTGGCCCCGCTGCGGCGCCATCGCAACCCCCAGACCAGGGCACATGCCGAGGCACGCACCAAGGAGCTGGCGGGGCTGGCGGTGCGGTTGCACGCGGCGCTGGTGCAGTCCGCGCTGGGTCTGCGGCTGCCCTGAGCGGGGGTGTTCGCCGTCGGCGGATCGGTGGGCCGTTCTGTGCCCGACTACCCAAACGTCCCGGGCACGGCCTAGGGTTGCTGTGTGAACGAGCTCGATGTCGTAGGTGTCCGGGTCGAGATGCCCTCCAACCAGCCGATCGTGCTCCTGCGCGAAGTGGGAGGCGACCGTTACCTGCCCATCTGGATCGGCCCCGGGGAGGCGACGGCCATCGCGTTCGCCCAGCAGGGCATGGCTCCCGCACGACCGCTGACCCACGACCTGTTCAAGGACGTGCTGGAGGCTGTCGGCCAGGAGCTCACGGAAGTACGCATCACGGATCTGCGTGAGGGCGTCTTCTACGCGGAGCTGGTCTTCGCCAGCGGTGTCGAGGTGAGTGCCCGCCCATCCGATGCCATAGCGCTGGCACTGCGCACCGGGACGCCGATCTACGGCAGCGACGGTGTGCTCGACGACGCGGGCATCGCGATCCCGGACGAGCAGGAGGACGAGGTCGAGAAGTTCCGGGAGTTCCTCGACCAGATCTCGCCCGAGGACTTCGGGACCAGCAGCCAGTGACGGTGTCCGGCGGAGGGTCGGCCGGCCGTGCGTGCCGACCGAAGGCCGGGCTGCGATGTGTGCCCCGGGGCGGACGGGAGCAGTGAACCGGCGCAGTGCGCGCGGGCCCGCGGCGTGGATGCGCCGGAGCGCTGGAGCGGATCGCACGAGTGCTCGGACGAACCGCGGAGGCTTCCAGGACGGACCGGCATCCGGTTCTGGCACGCACAGCGAGACAGGACGCCGTCCTTGTCATGCCGAGCCTTGTGACTGCGCAGCGCGAAGCGCGTTGAGCCTTGTTATCGGGGAGACGTGATCGCGTCGGGCCTTCAAAGCGTCGAGTGGGGAGCGAGTCGAGGCGGCGCTCCGGCGAAGTAGCACATGCCTGCGGCCAGTGCCACGTGTGAGGCCCACCCGCTAGAGCATTCGGCTAGCCTTTCCCCGCGGAAGGGCACGGAAAACCACTCCTAGGGTGATTATCACTCGGCGTGCCGAGTGTGGCGATCGTTGACGCACCCCTGGTGACTGCCTACCGTCGAGAAGGCAGGTCAAGGACGGAGGTCGGCGTGAGAATCAGCGGCGGCGGTACGGCGGGGGGTGCCCCCGGACACAGTCTGGGGGACAGCGGCCCGTACCCTTCCTCAAGCTCTCGGCTCCGTCCGAGCAGGGGGTATCCCCACCCCAGCAGCACGACCGACCCCCCCTCTCCTCGGCCCACGGCCGTTCCGGACGACGGAGGGGTGGCTTCCGAGCAGATCGGCTATCGCGGTCCCACGGCGTGTGCTGCCGCGGGCATCACCTACCGCCAGCTGGACTACTGGGCCAGGACGGGCCTGGTCGAACCGAGCGTGCGCCCCGCATACGGATCGGGCACACAGCGGCTCTACAGCTTCCGGGACGTCGTCGTCCTGAAGATCGTCAAGCGGTTCCTCGACACCGGCGTCGGCCTGCAGAACATCCGTACCGCTGTCCAGCACCTGCGGGAGCGCGGTTTCCGCGACCTGGAGCGGATGACGCTGATGAGCGACGGCGCCACCGTCTACGAATGCACCTCACCGGACGAGGTCCACGCCCTGCTCCAGGGCGGTCAGGGCATCTTCGGCATCGCCGTCGGCGTGGTGTGGCGGGACGTGGAGAGCGCGCTGTCGCAACTGCACGGGGAGCGGGTCGACACGGGGGAGACCCTTGTCGGCCACAACCCCGCCGACGAGCTGGCAAGGCGGCGCAACCGGGCCGTCTGAGCCGCGCCGGCTCATCGCTGCCGTGATGTCAGTGGCGTAGGGCAGCATCGGACATGTGAGAGCCGTGCCCACGATCCTGCATCTCGACATGGATGCCTTCTACGCCTCGGCGGAGCAGGCATCCAAGCCGAGCCTGCGCGGCAAGGCCGTCATCGTGGGCGGGCTCGGGCCGCGCGGAGTGGTGGCCACGGCCTCGTACGAGGCCCGGGCCTTCGGGGTGCACTCGGCGATGCCCATGGCCCAGGCACGCCGGCTCGCGCCGAACGCCGCGTATCTGATCCCGCGCTTCACGTTCTACCGGGAGATCAGCGAGCAGGTGATGGGGCTGCTGAGAGCCTTGTCGCCGCTGGTGGAGCCGTTGAGCCTGGACGAGGCGTTCGTGGACCTGGAGGCCGGAGGCACGGCCTGGGACGAGGAATCCGCGCGGCTCGCCGGAACGAAGCTGCGCACCGACATCCGGGCCGTCACCGGGCTCACGGGTTCCGTCGGGCTCGCCGCCTCCAAGATGCTCGCCAAGATCGCTTCCGAGCAGGCCAAGCCGGACGGCCTCCTGCTCATACGGCCGGGTACCGAGCGCGCGCTGCTCGGACCGATGTCGGTGCGCACGCTGCCGGGCGTCGGGCCCGCCACCGGGGACCATCTGCGGCGGGCCGGGATCACCACGGTCGACGAGATCGCCGAGGCGGGGGAGGACGAGCTCGTGCGACTGCTGGGCAAGGCCCATGGGCAGGCGCTGTACGCCATGGCGCTCGCGCGGGACGAGCGGCCGGTGGTGGCCGAGCGGGAGGCCAAGTCGGTGTCGGTCGAGGACACCTACGACGTGGACATCCACGACCGGATCCGCGTCGCCCTGGAAGTGCAGCGGCTCGCCGACCGGTGTGTGCACAGGCTGCGGGGCGCCGGTCTGTCGGGCCGCACGATCGTGCTGAAGGTGCGCCGGTACGACTTCTCCACCCTGACCCGTTCCGAGACCCTGCGCGGGCCCACCGACGATCCATCGGTGGTGCGGGAGGCCGCCGCGAGGCTGCTGGAGGCCGTGGACACGACCGGCGGCGTACGGCTGCTCGGCGTCGGCGTCACCGGACTGGCCGACTACACGCAGGAGGACCTGTTCGCCCAGGCTCACCTGGCGGCGGCCGAGGCGGGCGGGGACGATCGCGCGCAGCCGGAGGAAGCGGTACCGGAACCCGCCGAGCAGGAGCCGGCGGCGCCCTCGGAGCACGTCTGGCGAGCGGGCCAGGACGTGCGCCACCCCGAGTACGGGCACGGGTGGGTGCAGGGCAGCGGTCTCGGCCGGGTGACCGTACGGTTCGAGACGCCGGACTCAGACCCGGGGCGGGTCCGTACGTTCCGGAGCGACGACCCGGGCCTCGAGCCGGCGGATCCTCTGCCTCTGGTAGCCCGAAGCCCGGAAGTCGCGGATCGTGATCCTGGGACGGCGCCGTCCGGGGCGGAAGCGTGACGGGGCCCCTTCAGGCCCGGGCCGTCATGGCCGCCCGCCGGGGCGAGTGAGGTCCCCGAGGGGCATCACCGTCCAGGATGGTCGGCGCGCCTTGGTCCGGACGGGCGGTCTCAGGTCTCCTCGGTCCCCGCGAGATGTCCGAAGTCGCGGTCGTGCGCGGGGGGCGGTGAGGCCACGTCCAGACCGTAGTGGTGGTACAGCTGCAGCTCCTGCTCAGGGGAGAGATGGCGCCCGACGCCGAAGTCGGGGGCGTCCTTGATCAGGGAGCGTTCGAAAGGCACGTAGAGGGCACCTTCGACCAGCTCGCTGGGCTCCAGGGGGACGAACGCGTCCCTGCCGAACAGGCCCGTCCGTATGGCCGCCCACTCCGGTACTCCGGTCGCGTCGTCGAGATAGATCTCGTCGATCGTGCCGATCTTGTTCCCATTGCGGTCGAACGCCTTGCGGCCGATCAGATTCCGCGGATCGATATCGGTCTTCACGGTCCCTCCAACTGGTCGCAACGCATCCGTAAGCACTACAAAAGAGCACAATGAGCCAGGCGGCCACTCGAAGGTTGTCTTGTTGTTCCCGCTGGTAGTCTGGCAAGCGGCTGCTGACCCCGTGCGGGAGAGTCCTCCGGAGTGAACCGGAGGCGCCGAAGGAGCAAACCCTCCCCGGAATCTCTCAGGCACACGTACCGCACGGACGAGGTCACTCTGGAAAGCAGGGCGGGTGTCGACGGCTTCCGCTCTCACCGACGGTGAAAACCGGAGCGCCCTCGGGCGGACCGGTGAAGCTCTCAGGTTTGAGATGACAGAGGGGGAGGCCGTCGGGGTACCCGCGCCGGGGTACCCCTCGAAGGTCGCGTCAGACCAGGAGGCCTCTGCATGACCGCCCACCGCATTCCGCTCTCCGAGCTCGAACGGGGGACGCCCTTCGAGCAGCGCCACATCGGGCCCGACCAGGAGGCGCGGGCCAAGATGCTCGCCCAGGTCGGCTATGGCTCCCTCGACGAGCTCACCGCCACCGCGGTCCCGGATGTGATCAAGAACGCCGACGCACTGGACCTTCCGGGCGCCCGCACCGAGGCGGAGGTGCTGGCCGAGCTGCGCTCCCTCGCCGACCGCAACCAGGTCCTCGACTCCATGATCGGTCTGGGCTACTACGGGACCTTCACTCCGCCGGTGATCCTGCGGAACGTGATGGAGAACCCTGCCTGGTACACCGCGTACACGCCGTACCAGCCCGAGATCTCCCAGGGCAGGCTCGAGGCCCTGCTCAACTTCCAGACCATGGTCGCCGACCTCACCGGGCTGCCGACCTCCGGTGCCTCGCTGCTCGACGAGGGGACGGCCGCCGCCGAGGCGATGGCGCTGTCCCGGCGCATGGGCAAGAACAAGAAGGGCCTTTTCCTGGTCGACGCGGACGCGCTGCCGCAGACCATCGCGGTGATCCAGACCCGCGCGGAGCCCACGGGCGTGGAGGTCGTCGTCGCCGACCTCAGCGACGGCATCCCGGCCGAGGTGGCCGAGCGGGAGATCAACGGCGTGCTGATTCAGTACCCGGGAGCCTCCGGCGCCGTCCGCGACATCAAGCCGGTCATCGAGCAGGCGCACGAGCTGGGCGCGGTCGTCACCGTCGCCGCCGACCTGCTCGCGCTCACGCTGCTGACCTCGCCCGGTGAGCTGGGCGCCGACATCGCCGTCGGGACCACACAGCGCTTCGGCGTGCCGATGGGCTTCGGTGGCCCGCACGCCGGCTACATGGCCGTGCACGAGAAGTTCGCCCGCAGCCTGCCGGGCCGGCTCGTGGGCGTCTCCGTGGACGTGGACGGACACAAGGCCTACCGGCTCGCCCTGCAGACGCGCGAGCAGCACATCCGCCGCGAGAAGGCGACGAGCAACATCTGCACCGCCCAGGTGCTGCTCGCCGTGATGGCCGGGATGTATGCCGTCTACCACGGCCCCGAGGGTCTGCGGACGATCGCGCGCCGTACCCACCGCTACGCCGAGATACTCGCCGCGGGTCTCACGGCGGGCGGTGTCGAGGTCGTCCACGGCGCCTACTTCGACACGCTGACCGTGCGCGTCCCGGGCCGTGCCGACGCGGTGGTCGCGGACGCGCGCGAGCGCGGGGTCAACCTGCGCCTTGTGGACGCCGACCATGTGTCCGTCTCCTGCGACGAGACGACCGGCCGGGCCCAGCTCGGTGCGGTGTGGACCGCCTTCGGCGTCGAGGGCGACATCGAGGCGCTGGACGCCGGCGCCGGGGACGCACTCCCGCAGGGCCTGGTCCGCAGTGACGACTACCTCACGCACCCGGTCTTCCACCAGCACCGCTCCGAGACCGCGATGCTGCGCTACCTGCGTCGGCTGGCGGACCGGGACTACGCGCTCGACCGCGGCATGATCCCGCTGGGCTCCTGCACCATGAAGCTCAACGCGACCACCGAGATGGAGCCGGTCACCTGGCCTGAGTTCGGGCAGCTGCACCCCTTCGCGCCCGCCGAGCAGGCGCAGGGCTACCTGACGCTGATCCGCGAGCTGGAGGAGCGGCTTGCCGAGGTCACCGGCTACGACAAGGTCTCCCTCCAGCCCAACGCCGGCTCCCAGGGCGAGCTGGCGGGTCTGCTCGCGGTCCGCGGCTACCACCGCGCCAACGGTGACGAGCAGCGCACCGTCTGCCTCATCCCCTCCTCGGCGCACGGCACCAACGCCGCCAGCGCGGTCATGGCCGGGATGAAGGTGGTCGTCGTCAAGACCGCCGAGGACGGCGAGATCGACATCGCGGACCTGCGGGCCAAGATCGAGCAGTACCGTGACGAGCTCTCGGTGCTGATGATCACGTACCCGTCCACGCACGGCGTGTTCGAGGAGCACGTCGCGGACATCTGCGCGGCGGTCCACGAGGCCGGCGGCCAGGTGTACGTCGACGGCGCCAACCTCAACGCGCTGGTCGGCCTCGCCAAGCCGGGTCACTTCGGCGGTGACGTCTCGCACCTCAACCTGCACAAGACGTTCTGCATCCCGCACGGCGGCGGCGGTCCCGGCGTGGGCCCCGTCGGCGTCCGCGCGCACCTGGCGCCGTACCTGCCGAACCACCCGCTGCAGCCCGCGGCGGGCCCCGAGACGGGTGTCGGCCCGATCTCCGCCGCCCCCTGGGGCTCCGCCGGCATCCTGCCCATCTCCTGGGCGTACGTCCGGCTCATGGGCGGCGAGGGCCTCAAGCAGGCCACGCAGGTGGCCGTGCTGTCCGCCAACTACATCGCCAAGCGCCTCGAGCCCCACTACCCGGTGCTGTACACCGGTCCGGGCGGCCTGGTCGCCCACGAGTGCATCATCGACCTGCGCCCGCTGACCAAGGCGACCGGAGTGAGCGTCGACGACGTCGCCAAGCGGCTGATCGACTACGGCTTCCACGCGCCGACGATGTCGTTCCCGGTGGCAGGCACGCTGATGATCGAGCCGACCGAGTCGGAGGACCTCGCCGAGATCGACCGGTTCTGCGACGCGATGATCGCCATCCGCGCCGAGATCGAGAAGGTCGGCTCGGGCGAGTGGCCGGCCGAGGACAACCCGCTGCGGAACGCCCCGCACACCGCCGCTGCGCTCGGCGGGCAGTGGGAGCACGCCTACGCGCGCGAGGAGGCCGTCTTCCCGGCCGGTGTCTCGGCCGCGGACAAGTACTGGCCGCCGGTACGCCGCATCGACCAGGCCTTCGGTGACCGCAACCTGGTCTGTTCCTGCCCGCCGCTGGACGCTTACGAGGAGTAATCACCCTCCGACATGCGTCGGGGCCGGTTCGGAGCGTTCGTCTCCGGGCCGGCCCCCTTGTATGCGGGGCAGCGGCTGCCCCTTGTGCGCCTGCCTCAGGCGGCGGTCATCACCTGGTCGGTGCCCATCGGGCGGTGCGGGGCGATGATCTGACCGTCGGGCAGAAGCTCACCGGTGTCCTCGAACAGCAGAACGCCGTTGCACAGCAGGCTCCATCCCTGCTCCGGGTGGTGCGCCACGAGACGGGCGGACTCCCGGTCGGCGGATTCGGCGGTCGGGCACGGTGGCTGGTGCTGGCACATGGTGGATGGGATCTTTCGCTCTGTCGTGATCTGTGGGTTGGCTGTCGTGTCTGTCCTGCGGCTCGTCGAGTCGTTCATGGCCGCTCCCCCGTTGTGAAGCATCGGTCTGGACCCAGTGTTGCCCTACGGACGTCAATCCGCAGGGATTTCGCAGCACCGCTCCTCACAGGTTCATGACGCGTCACCCGCGCGGACGGTTCAGTCCAACTCGAGGGTCACTTCAGGTGGTTCGTGGTGGTCGGAAGGGGCTAGTCAAGGGCGCCCGACCAGCGCGCTGTCCCTCGTACGAGCGTTGTGGAGCACCAATGAGCAACGGAGGTCCGGGCGTGTCGGCACCCGGACACACGACGTGCCCCGCGGCCTTCTGCGGCAGCGGGGCACGAACGGGCGGGGCTAGGCCGGCGTCGGCGAGCCGAGCAGCGGGCCCCGGGTGATCCGGAGGGTCAGCACCGGGAGGAGATCGGCGACCCGGTGCGCGCTATGGGCCGCGATGCCGGGCGGGGCCGGCGCGAGCGGCACCAACAGGTCGGTCGCGGCCGGGTGGCCCGTCGCGCCGTCGGCGGTGCAGTCGCCGTGCAGCCACAGGGTGAGCATGTAGAGCTCGGGCACGGACAGCAGCCGTGCCTGGTAGGGCTGGGTCATCGTCTCCGCCTGGCGCAGGGCCCGTTCGGTGGAGGCGACATAGGGACCCTCGAAGAAGTGGGAGAACGCCCAGCCGTCGGGGGTGAGCATCGTCTCGGCGGCGGCCACGGCGCGGTCGCCGGAGCGGATGAGGAATCGCCACCCGGCGAGCCGGGTGGCGGACGCGCCGGCCGGAGTGATCCGGTCCAGCACATGCACCGGCAGGGGCAGTTCGGGTGTGACGGGTCCCTGGGCGGTGCGCAGGGACGGGGTGACAGCCTCGCGGACCGCGGTGGGGGAACCGAGGGCCGTGAGGACGGAGCGGAGGGCGGGCGCGGGAGCCGGGGGGACGTGCAACTGCATGGTGGGTCGCCTCTCATTCGACAGGCATGGTGGCGCGAGGGCGTGGTGGGGCGGGCGGACGGCGCTGTCAGCTCTCGGGGTCCGAGGGGCGGGGGATGGTGCCCGGACGAATGGCGACCCTTTTGACGACAGGCTCAGGACCGCGAGTGCCAACTCTCTACCCCGTGCCGAAAGTTTATATGACGCGCGTTCATGCAGTGTTTCATCTAGTCGTCCCGCGTATGACGAACAAGGAGATATTCGGTCGGCGATAAGCGGGATTCGTCCCGGTGCTGCTCGGGCCCGACAGCCGTGACCTCGGAATACTCGCCCGTAGCGGTAGGCCGATTCTCGTCGGCGTTTTTCACGACGTGGTTGCGCCGTGAAACTGCTCAATGCGCCATGCCCCGTGAATGTGCCGGACGGCATCGGCCATCAGCCTACCGTGCGACCGCCCGAGTGCGGGACGTTATCGATCGCGTTGCCGGGGCATCATCCACCGAGACCCGGGACAGCAGCGGCCGGAACGTCGGCCTACCCATCACAGGAGGGACGCTTCGATGGGAGAGAAGGTCGTGGCGGGGCCGTTCGACCTGTCCGATCGCCAGCGCTACCGCGGCAAGCTCAGGCAGTGTCTGGAGGGACTGGCGCGACTGCTGGAGGAGAAGCGGTTCGACAGGCCGAAGAACCTGATGGGTCTGGAGATCGAACTGAATCTCGTCGGCTCCGACGGCATGCCGAAAATGCTGAATGCGCAAGTGCTGGAAAGGATTGCCAGCCGGGATTTCCAAACAGAACTCGCCATGTTCAATCTGGAAGTCAACATAGCTCCACACGTGTTGGGGGGACGTGTATTCGACCGGCTCGCCGAGGAGCTGCGCACCTCGCTCGCCTATGCCGACCGCAAAGCCGGCGAGGTCGACGCCGGAATCGTGATGATCGGCATTCTGCCCACCCTCGACCGTGACGACCTGGTCTCCTCCAATCTCTCGGCCGTCGACCGGTACAGGCTGCTCAACGACCAGATCGTCGCAGCGCGCGGCGAGGACTTCAGGTTGGACATCGACGGGGTGGAGCGGCTGGAGTGCACCTCGCGCTCGATCGCGCCGGAGGCCGCCTGCACATCCGTCCAGCTGCATCTCCAGGTCACCCCGGGGCGCTTCGCGGACGTGTGGAACGCCGCACAGGCCGTCGCGGCGGCGCAGGTCGCCGTCGGCGCCAACTCCCCGTTCCTGTTCGGGCGTGAGCTGTGGCGCGAGTCCCGGCCGCCGCTGTTCCTGCAGTCCACCGACACCCGGCCGCCCGAACTGCAGGCGCAGGGCGTGCGACCGCGCACATGGTTCGGGGAGCGCTGGATCACATCCGCGTACGAACTGTTCGAGGAGAACCTGCGCTACTTCCCGGCGCTGCTGCCGATCTGCGACGACGAGGACCCGTTGCGCGTCATCGACGAGGGCGGCACGCCCAAGCTCGCCGAACTCGTCCTGCTCAACGGCACGGTGTACCGCTGGAACCGGCCCGTGTACGGCATCGCGGACGGCGTCCCGCATCTTCGCGTGGAGAACCGGGTGCTGCCCGCCGGCCCCACCACCGTCGACGTGATCGCTAACGCGGCCTTCTACTACGGCGTCGTCCGTGCTCTCGCGGAGGACCAGCGGCCGGTGTGGACCCGGCTGCCGTTCGATGCCGCGGCGGCCAACTTCGACGCGGCCTGCCGGTACGGCATCGAGGCCCGTCTGCAGTGGCCGCGGCGCGGGCGCTACGGGGGGATCACCGAGGTGGACGCCGTGGACCTCGTACGCGACGAACTGCTCCCACTCGCCGCGGCGGGGCTCGACGCGTGGGGTGTCGAGCGGGCCGACCGGGACCTCTACCTCGGAGTGATCGAGGAGCGGTGCCGGCTGAGGGTCAACGGCGCGAGTTGGCAGGCAGCCAGCTTCCACCGGGGCCTGGAACAGGGTCTTGACCGGGATGCCGCGCTCGCCGTGACGACCCGCCGGTACTGCGAGCTGATGAACAGCGGCGAGCCGGTGCACACCTGGCCGGTCGGGTTAGCGGAACCGGTGCTGCTGGGCTGACCCGCCGCACACCGGTCACCGGCCGCCGCCCGGACGATCCCGACGAGGTCCCGGGTGGGTCCGCGGGGCGGCCGGTGACCCGGCGCTGAGCCCTGGCCGCCCCTGCGCTCCACCTGGCGTCCGTACGTCGATCTGCGTCCCGTATGTCTCCGTACGGCCCCCATGCCCGTCGCGCACGATCTTCGTCACTTCTTTCGAGACCCGGAGGGGGTGAAGATGGGGGTCGGACGGAACTGCTCAGCGGGAGGCGGGAGTGCAGGTGGAGGCAGGATCGGTGGCCGATTCTTCGACGACGAAGTGGCCGACGCGACGGATTCTGCGGGACGAGACGCTGCTGGTTCTGGCGCTCTCGCTCGGCGCGAGCGGCGTATCCGCGCTGATCAGCTTTGTCGGATCGGTCACCAAACCAGGAGGTCTCAAGGATCAGGCCGCCACACTCAACGCCTCGGCGGCACCCGGCCGTCCCTGGCTGGATCTTGCCTGGCAGCTGTTCGGGATCGCGACGGCGCTGGTGCCCGTCGCGCTCGTCGCGCATTTCCTGCTGCGGGAGGGGGTCTCGCTGCGCACGCTGGGCGTCGACCGGACGCGGCGGTGGCCGGACCTCGGGCGCGGAGCGGTGATCGCCGCGGTGATCGGCTCCACGGGCATCGCCTTCTATCTGGCCGCCCGTGGTTTCGGTGCCAACCTCACCGTGGTGCCCGAGGCGCTGCCCGACGTGTGGTGGAAGTATCCGGTGCTCGTCCTGTCCGCGGTGCAGAACGCGGTCCTCGAGGAGGTCATCGTCGTCGGCTATCTGCTGCGGCGACTCGGCCAGCTGGGCTGGACGCCGGGCACGGCCCTGGTGGCCAGCTCGGTGCTGCGCGGCTCCTATCACCTCTACCAGGGTATCGGCGGGTTCTTCGGCAACATGGTGATGGGGGTCGTCTTCGTCTACCTGTACCGGCGTTGGGGCAGGGTCGGCCCGCTGGTGGTGGCCCACTCGCTGCTCGACATCGGGGCCTTCGTCGGGTACGCGCTGCTGGCGGGGAAGGTGGGCTGGCTGCCCACGGCATGACGGCTACCGCCTAGCGGCCGTGCGGAAGCATTCGGGCTGGGGGTGCACGCGGGAATCGTGCACCCCCGGTCCGGGGGTCAGACGAGCAGCTCGCCTTCGATGACGGTAACCGCCCGGCCGACGAGCAGGGTCCGGTCGCCCCGTAGTTCCGTGCGGACCCGGCCGGAGCGGGGCGAGGCCTGCAGCCCGGTGAGGTCGGGGCGGCCCAGACGCTCGGACCAGTAGGGGGCAAGGGCGGTGTGCGCGCTGCCGGTGACCGGGTCCTCGTCGATGCCGACGTTCGGGAAGAAGCAGCGCGAGACGAAGTCGTATCCCCGGGAGGGATCCTCGGCGCGTGCGGTGGCGATGATGCCGCGTGCCGAGTGACGGCCGAGCGACCTGTGGTCGGGGGTGAGGCCCAGGACCGTCTTCTCGTCGGTGAGTTCGACGAGCAGGTCGCCCACGTTCGGGCCGGTGTCGAAAGCGGTGCGGGGTTCGGTCCCGAGGGCTTCGGCCACACCCTCGGGGATCTCGGTCCGGGTGAGCGGCGCGGTGGGGAAGTCCAGCCCGACGGAACCGTCCGCATGGGGCTCGGCGGTGAGCACGCCGCTGCGGGTGGCGAACCGAACGGGACCCTCGTGGGCGCCCGTGCTGTGCAGCACGTGCGCGGTGGCCAGGGTGGCGTGACCGCACATGGCCACCTCGGTGGCGGGCGTGAACCAGCGCAGCGCCCAGTCGGCCTCGTCGCCCTCGGGCAGGCGGTGGGCGAAGGCGGTCTCGGCGTGGTTGACCTCGCGGGCCACGTCCTGGAGCCAGGCGTCGTCCGGGAAGGCGTCGAGGAGCAGGACCCCGGCGGGGTTGCCGGCGAAGGGCCGGTCGGTGAAGGCGTCGACGATTCGAATCCGCATGCGCTGACGGTAGAGGGCGACGGGCGGGCCGGGCCAAGGGCCAATTCGGGCTGCCTGGACCACGTGCGCGGCGCCTTCGGCCGACAGAACGACAGCAAGGGTGCTGCCCGCCCCCCAGCCGCGGACTCCGAGCTGCGCGCCGTGCGCGGAGCACAGCTTCCACCTCCCCTTTGGACGGGGCTTGCCGCGCCCATCGTTCCGATATATCGTTGAGGTATCGCGACAGATCAACGATGGAATGGAGTGTGATCGCGATGCGTACTCATGGACAGGACTTCGGATTCGAACGGCGTGGACACCGCGGCGGACCCGGTCATCACGCTCAGGGTGGCTTCGAAGGCATGCGTGGAGCCTTCGGGCCCTTTGGCCCCGGTGGGCACGGTGGTCCCGGTTTCGGCGGGCCTGGCTTCTTCGGCCCGGGCGGCCCCTGGGGTGGGCGCGGCAGGGGAGGACCGAGGGGGAGGGCGCGACGCGGCGATGTACGCGCGTCGATCCTGGCTCTCCTCAAGGACCGGCCCATGCACGGCTACGAGATGATCCAGGAGATCGCCGAGCGCAGTGGCGGGGCGTGGAAGCCCAGCCCGGGCTCGGTCTACCCCACTCTCCAGCTGCTGGAGGACGAGGGGCTGATCGCGAGTGAGAGCGAGGGCGGCAAGAAGCTCTTCTCGCTCACCGAGGAGGGCCGTGCCGCGGCCGACGAGGGTCCCGAGGCCCCTTGGGAAGAGGCCTCGCGCGGCGTCGACTGGGAGGCGCTGCACGAGATCCGGCAGGCCGGTGTCGGTCTGATGGAGGCGTTCAGTCAGGTCTGGAAGACCGGCGACAAGGACCAGCGCGACAAGGCCCTGGCGGTCATCAACGAGGCCCGCAAGAAGCTGTACCTGATCCTCGCCGAGGAAAGCTGACGGCAGGTCGGGACAGTGTAGGGCGCCCCGCGGAATCAGCTCCGCGGGGTGCCTTCGGGTTCGGGTGTCGCGCTCAGGACACCAGCGCGCCCAGTTTGCGGAGCGACTCGTTGAGCGCGGCCGTCGCGGAGTCCTTCAGCTTGCCCGCCATCAGGGAGACCGCCGCGCCCGTGAACTCCCCGTCGATGCGGACCGAGGTCCCCTCGCCGTCCGGTGTCAGCGTGTAGCGCGTGGCGACGTTCACCGCCATCGGGCCCTTGCCACGGATGGCCAGGACCCGCCCCGGCTCCAGTTCGTCGATGGTCCAGGTGACTTCGGCCGGAAAGCCCATGAGCTTCATGTTCTCCTCGAAGGTCCCTCCCACCTCCAGTTTCTCGGGGCCGCCCTTCGGGAAGCTCGTGTGGGTCGCGTTCCACTCGCCGTATGCCGGCCAGTCCGTGAGCTGGGCCCACACCTTCTCGGTGGGCGCCTCGATGCGCGCTTCCGCGCTGACTTCGGCCATGCGGCCACCCCTTCGTGTCGGGTGCTGCGCCGGGCGCAGCTCCGGTGTCGCGGAACGTAGCCGCAGACCCTGGAACATTCAATACTGATGAACCGTCAGAAAAGGTGGAGTTGAAGTGCGGCATATCCGGGTGCGGGATCGCGTGGCTGTCCGGGGTGTCCGCGGCGACGTCATCCGCAAGGAGGAGAAAGCGTCCGGTGGTGCACAACCTGCGTCGGACGCGGAAATGCTGCCCGCCGGGGATGTCAGGCGCCGATGGGGCTGATGAGGTGGTACACGTGTCACCTCGTCCTCCCCATCAGACGCCCGCGGAACGCGGCTCGCACCTCGGTGTCCGGCTCACCGACGAGCTCGCGGCGGCGGTCTCGGGTGCGCGCAGAAGGGCGCTGCGGGACGGGGACCGGCAGGTCGACACGGCTCATCTGCTGCACACCCTGCTGGAGTCCGACCCCGAGGTGCACGCCGTTCTCGACGGCCCCGAGATCGCACGGCTCCTGGGCTATCTCGTCCAGCGCGCGATCGGCTACGGGCTGCGCTGGCAGGGCACTGTCGAGGACTCCGGCGCGATACCGGTACTGCATGAGCCCGGGGGCTGGTCACCGGCGGCGGCGAGTGCCCTGGACGCGGCGTACGGGCGCGCGGCACGACGTCGCGACGGACGCGCGCGGGGGCTCGACCTCCTCGCGGCGATCGTCGCGGACCCCGAGTCACGGGCCGTGGAGGTCCTCGGCCGCGCGGGCGTGGACGTGCATACGCTTCCGGCGCGGATAGAGGCGGCCGGCGCGGTGCGCGAGTACGCGGGGGAATCGGAGGCCGGCCGCCAGGCGCAGGTGCGGTGGGACACGGGGGGATGAGTACGCCCACGGCGGCGGGGTCCAGTTTCTGAGACAGGTGCATTCAGGGGTGACGCTCATGTCGTCGCCTGTCATCATGTGCCGGTGCATACGTCTCAGGGGAATCAGGGAAACCGCGGCAAGGGCGTCGGGCTGGGGCTCGCCCTCGCGTCGGCGGTCGCCTTCGGCGGATCGGGAGTCGCGGCCAAGCCGCTGATCCAGGCGGGGCTGGACCCGCTCGACGTGGTGTGGCTGAGGGTCATGGGCGCCGCGCTGGTCATGCTGCCGCTCGCCGTGCGTCACCGCGCGCTGCTGCGCCGCCGCCCCGCACTGCTCGCCGGGTTCGGCCTGCTCGCCGTGGCCGGTGTCCAGGCCTGCTACTTCGCCGCACTCTCCCGTATCCCGGTCGGCGTCGCCCTGCTCATCGAGTACCTCGCACCCGCACTCGTGCTCGGCTGGGTGCGTGTCGTGCAGCGGCGGCCCGTGACGCGTGCCGCAGTGATCGGTGTGGTGCTCGCGGTCGGCGGTCTCGCCTGTGTCGTGGAGGTGTGGTCGGGCTTGAGCTTCGACGCCCTGGGCTTGACCCTCGCGCTCGGCGCAGCCTGCTGCCAGGTCGGCTACTTCGTCCTGTCCGACCAAGGGAGCGAGGCGGGCGACGAGGCCCCGGACCCGCTCGGCGTCATCGCGTACGGACTGCTCGTCGGGGCCGCCGTCCTGACGGTCGTCGCCCGCCCCTGGGGCATGCACTGGTCCGTCCTGGCCGGCACGGCGCACATGAACGGCACATCCGTACCCGCCGTCGCGCTGATCGCCTGGATCGTCCTGATCGCCACGGTGCTCGCCTACGTCACGGGCGTCGTGTCCGTGCGCCGGCTCTCGCCACAGGTGGCCGGTGTCGTGGCCTGCCTCGAAGCCGTCATCGCGACCGTTCTGGCCTGGGTGCTTCTCGGCGAGCACCTGTCGGCGCCGCAGATCGCCGGTGGTGCGGTCGTCCTGGTCGGCGCCTTCATAGCCCAGTCGTCGGCGCCCGCGAAGGTCTCCGTCGAGCCGGTGGCCGGCGGTGGTGCCGAAAGGGAGTTGTCGATCCGCGGAACGGCCGCATAAGGTGCCGATCATGCATTCCGACGCACTCGTTCTTCCGCCGCCGGCCGCCTGAGGCGGGCCCTCCGGACATGCGCCCGGCGAGTCGCCGGGCGGAACGGTGCTGCCCGCAGAAGGAGTCCACGGACCCCGGTGTTCCGGGGTTCCCTCCCGAACTTCTGCTCATCTGCGGAGAGAATTCGTGTCGAATGCTGCCTCCGGCCTGCCCGTCGGGCGAGGTCTCCTCTATCTGATCGTCGCCGGTGCCGCGTGGGGCACCGCGGGCGCCGCCGCCTCCCTGGTCTACCGGGTCAGTGACATGGGCCCGGTGGCCCTGTCCTTCTGGCGCTGCGCGGCCGGGCTCGTCCTGTTGGTCGCCGTCCGGCTCCTGCGCCCTGGCCCCCGGACCGCCCCGTCCGAGCCGTTCGGCCGGAGGACGCTGCGGGCCGGTGCCACCGGTGTGGGACTCGCCGTGTTCCAGACCGCCTACTTCGGGGCCGTTGCCGCCACCGGACTCGCCGTCGCTACCGTCGTCACCCTCGGCGCGGGGCCGGTGCTCATCGCACTCGGCGCCCGTCTGACCATGGGGGAGCGGCTCGGCCGCGGCGGGTTGATCGCCGTCGCGGGGGCGCTCGCCGGGCTGGGTGTGCTCGTGTTCGGTGGCGGCGGTGCGACGGTGCGCCCCTGGGGCGTGCTGCTCGCGGTCGTGTCGGCGCTCGGCTACTCCGCCATGACGCTGCTCACCCGATGGTGGGGCCGTGACGGCGGGGCCGACGTGTCCGCAGGGACTGTGTCGACGTTCGCGGTCACCAGTCTGTGCCTGCTGCCGTTCGCCCTGCGGGAAGGGCTGCTGCCGCACACCGCGCAACCGGGCGCCGTCCTGTGGCTGCTGGCGTACATCGCGGCGGTGCCCACAGCGCTGGCCTACGCCCTCTACTTCGCGGGGGCGGCCGTCGTACGGTCCGCCACCGTGTCCGTGATCATGTTGCTCGAGCCGGTCAGCGCGGCGATGCTCGCCGTCGTCCTGCTGGGGGAGCGGCTCACGGCGGCGACGGCGGTCGGAACCGCGCTGATGCTCGGTTCGGTCACGGGGCTCGCGATGGCGGAGGCACGCGGAGAGCACATGCCCCAGGACGAGCCCGTTCTCGTGTGAACCGGTGGGTGCGGGGTCCGGCACCGGCCCCCGCACCCCGGCTCACTCCCCGCGCCTGCGCAGCAGATGCTCGCGCGCGACCTCGTCGCGCGGCCCGTTCCGCATCGACAGTCCGGCCGCGATGCGGTCCTGGATCTCTTCGGGCTTCCGTCCGGCGTACTTGAACTTCGCCCGGACACCCGTCACTTCGAGCCGCAGGCCGCGGATGCCGGACAGCAGGCGGCCGTAGGGCGCCTCACCCACCGCCGTCCGGGCGGACCCGCCTTCCGGCTGGAAGTGGTGCGTCTGGCGGTTCAGCAGCTCCGCCTTCTCGGCGGGATCGTCCACGACGCGGGCGGTGCAGCGCAGTTGGACCGCGGCGTAGAAGCTCGTGGGCACACCGTTCTCGGACGGGCCGTCCGGCGGCGCCTGCCAGGGGCCGGGCACGAACACATAGTCGTCGACCACGCTCAGCAGCACCTCCGGGTTCGCCTCCAGGGCGGGCCACAGCGGGTTCGGACGGGCCAGATGGGCCACCGCCTCGCCGCGGTCCACGTCGTAGGCGAAATGCAGCGGCTGGACGTACGGCGGTTCGCCCGGCGGACCGTTCACCGCGAGCTGTCCGAAGTCGCGGCCGACCAGCCAACGCTGCCACTCGGTGTCGTCCTGTGGTGCGTCCCAGGGGTGGATCAGCATCACAGCACCGCCAGGTAGTCGGGAAGGCCGGTGCCGGGCGCGAGGTCGGGGTCGGGAACGGGGGCGCCGTACTCGGTGCGGACCGGGACCACGCCGGCCCAGTGGGGGAGCGAGAGGTCCTCGGGTTCGTCGCTGACACCGCCGGTGCGCACCTTGGCGGAGACCGCGTCCAGGTCGAGGCGGATCACGGCGGTGGCCGCCAGCTCCTTCTTGTTGGCGGGCCGTGAGTCGCGCGAGCGGCCGGGTGTGACCTGGTCGACCACCGCGTCCAGGGCGATCCGCTTCTCCTCCGGGTCGTCGACCTGGTGGGCGACGCCGTGCACCACCACGGACCGGTAGTTGATCGAGTGGTGGAAGGCCGATCGGGCCAGGACCAGGCCGTCGACGTGCGTCACCGTCAGGCACACGGCCAGCCCCGGGTCGGCCTCGCCCGTCATCCGCAGGGGACGCGAGCCCGTCGAGCCGTGGACGTAGAGACGTTCACCGATGCGGCCGTACAGCGTGGGCAGGACGACCGGTGCACCGTCGCGCACGAAGCCGAGGTGGCACACATAGCCCCCGTCGAGTATCGCGTGCACCAGCTCCTTGTCGTACGACGCCCGGTGCGCGGAGCGCGTGGGGACGGTGCGATCGGTGGGTGCATAGGCGGTGGCGCGCGACGACGCCGGCTCGTGGGTCCCGTGCATTTGCGCTCCCTCTTGCACTAGTGCAAAATATGCTTTGTGCTAGGAGAATATCCGATCGAAGGGCGGGGCGCAGCCGAGATCGCGGCCAGCGTCGAGCGTGCGGTGGGTACGGGAAAGCTGGAGCCGGGTCAACTCCTGCCGCCGATGCGGGAGTTGGCGGTCGAGCTGGGCGTGAATCCCAATACGGTCGCGGCCGCGTACCGCGTCCTGCGCGAACGGGGGGTCATCGAGACCGCCGGGCGCCGGGGGAGCCGGGTGCGGCCCGCGCCCGCCACGACGGGCCGGGACCACATCCGGGTGGACGTGCCCGCGGGTGTGCGCGATGTGTCCAGCGGCAATCCGGATCCGGCGCTGTTGCCACCGCTGGCCCCGGCGTTCGCGGCGGCCGCGGCGCAGGGCGACACGGAGCCGGTGCTCTACGGTGATGTCGCCGTGGAACCGGAGCTCGCACGTGTCGCCCGGTCGGCCTTCGACGCCGACGGAGTGCCGGACGGGCCGCTCGCCGTGGTCTCCGGTTCCCTCGACGCCGTGGAGCGGGTGCTCGCGGCCCACCTCAAGCCGGGCGACAGCGTCGCCGTGGAGGATCCCGGGTGGGGCAGGACCCTCGACCTCATCCCGGCGCTCGGCCTGCGCACGGTTCCGGTCGGCGTCGACGACGAGGGGCCGCTTCCCGGCGGCGTACGCGACGCGCTGGAGGCCGGGGCGCGTGCCCTGATCGTCACGGACCGGGCGCAGAACCCGACCGGCGCCGCGGTGAGCGCCACCCGCGCGCGTGCCCTGCGTTCCGTGCTGCGCGAGTTCCCGCAGACGCTGTTGATCGAGGACGACCACGGTCACGGGATCGTCGACGTCCCACTTCACCCCCTCGCCGGTGTCACCCGGCACTGGGCGTTCGTGCGCTCGGTCGCCAAGGCGTACGGGCCGGATCTGCGCCTCGCCGTGCTCACCGGGGACGACGTCACCCTCGACCGGGTGCGCGGGCGGCAGCGGCTCGGGCCGGGGTGGGTGAGCCTGATCCTGCAGCGGGCCGTGGTGCGGCTGTGGGCCGACCGTTCGGTCGACGCCCGGGCCGTGGCGGCGGAGTACGGCCGACGTCGCGACGCGCTGATCGGCGCGCTCGCGGAACGCGGTGTCGCGTCCCGGGGGCGCAGCGGGTTGAACGTGTGGGTGCCCGTGCCGGACGAGACGGGCGCGGTCGCGCGGCTGCTGCATGCGGGCTGGGCCGTCGCCCCCGGCGCCCGCTACCGGATGAGCGCGCCGCCCGGCATGCGGATCACCGTCTCGACGCTGACACCGGACGAGACCGGGTCCCTGGCGGAAGCGGTGGCCGCCGCCCTGGGCCCCGCCCCCGCCCGGAGCTACGTGTAGCGGTCCTGGCTCCGGTCCGTCGCCCCGGGACCGCTCTCCATCCGGCTGACGTCCGGTTCCTGCGCGATCCTGCCCGATGCCACGTCCGGTCCCGGCCGGGCCGCTTCCGTGCGCTCGGTTTTGGGCCTGGCCTGCGTCGGTGCCGTTCCCGTGCGCTGGGTCTTGGGCCTGGCTTGGGTCAGGGCCGCTCCCGCCAGGACGATCAGCGCCCCGACCGGTGTCGACCAGGTCAGCGACTCGCCGAGGATCGCGACGCCCGCGGCGGTGGCGATGACCGGGATGAAGTACGTGACCATCTGCGCCGTCGTCGGCCCCACCTCGGCGACGAGACCGTACTGGACGAGGACGGCGAGTCCGGTACCGAGAGCGCCGAGCGCCGCGACCGCGAGGAGCGGGACGAGCGGGAAGCGGTTCGGCAAGCTGGTGAACAGCGGGGTGACCAGGGCCAGTTGGACGGTGGCCAGGAGCAACTGAGCGCCGGTCAGCGACAGATGGGACGGGCCGGCGCCCGCGAGGGTGCGGCGCACGTAGATCCAGCCGACGGGGTAGCTGAGCGAGGCCAGCAGGGCCATCGCCGTGCCCGTCATGTCAAGGCCGTGGAAGCCCTGCCAGGCGCCGAGCACCGTCAGGACGCCCAGGAAGCCGATGCCGAGTCCTGCGACCCGGCGGCGCGTGGGCCGGTCCTCGGAGAGCGCGACCAGGGACAGCACCATGCCCCACAGAGGCGAGGTCGCGTTGCAGATCCCCGCGAGCGTCGACGGGATCGTCAGCTCCGAGTAGGCGAACAGCGAGAACGGCAGCGCGTTGAGCAGGAACGCGGCGACGGTGAGATGGCCCCAGGCGCGGGCGCCGCGCGGGAGGCGCTCACGCTTCACGGCCATCGCCACCGCGAGCACCGCCGTGCCGAACACCAGACGCCCCAGCGTGACCTGGAAGGGGGCGTAGGCCTCGGTGCCCACCTTGATGAACAGGAAGCTGAAGCCCCAGATCAGCGAGAGCACACCGAAGCGGATCCGCCAGTCCAGGGCAGCGCGGCGGTGCGGGGTGACGGTGGGCGTGGTTTCGGACGGTCGGGCGGCGACGGTGCTCATGACCGTAACGATGGCGCAGATAACCTCTTAGAACAATCGAGAATTCGCTGCCGATACCTCGTAGCATTGCTTATGTGTTGAACCTGGAGCGCCTGCGCACCCTCGACGCCCTCGCCCGGCACGGCTCGGTCAGCGGCGCGGCGGAGGGACTGCATGTGACGACGTCGGCCGTCTCCCAGCAAATGGCCAAGCTGGAGCGGGAGGTGGGGCAACAGCTCCTTGCCAAGAACGGCCGGGGGGTGCGGCTCACGGACGCCGGCCGGCTGCTCGCCGATCACGCGGCACGCATCCTGTCGCAGGTCGAACTGGCCCAGGCCGATCTGGAGGCGCAGCGCGGGCAGGTGGCAGGCGAACTGCGGCTGGCGGCCTTCCCGACCGCCGCGCGCGGTCTTTTCCCGACCGCCTTGGCCGAGCTGCGCGCCGGGCACCCCGCGTTGCGGCTGCGTTCCTGCGAGCTCGAACCCGAGCCCGGAGTCGCCGGAGTGGTGCGCGGCGACCTCGATCTCGCGGTGGTCCTCGACTGGTACAACAGGCCGATGGCGCTTCCGGAAGGCCTGGTGAAGGCGGCGATCCTCGACGATCCGGCGGATGTGGCGATGCCCGGGGGGCACCGGCTCGCGGACCGGACGGAGGTGGACCTCGGGGAGTTCGCGGACGACGAGTGGATCACCTGGGGCGAGGGCGAGTTCTGCCATGAGTGGCTGATGTTCACCCTGCGGTCCAAGGGCGTCGAGCCGCGCATCGGCCACCGTGCCGCCGAGACGCACACCCAGCTGGGACTGGTGGCCGCCGGTCTGGGCGTGTGCATCGCGCCCCTGCTCGGGCGGAATCCATTGCCTGCCGGGGTGGTGACCGTGCCGCTGCGGCAGCGGGTGCGACGGCACGTCTACGTGGTGTGGCGGGCGGACGCCGACCGCCGCCCGTCGATCCGGGCGGCGGTGGAGGCGCTGCGGGTGGCAGGACGCGCCGTGGCGGCCGGGTGAGCGGTGGACCAGAGCCCGCCGGCGGGCTCAACGCAAGCCGAGTTTGCGGAAGTCCCAGGAAACGATCTTCTGCGGCGTCAACCGGATCCACGCGTGGCGCCCGTCGTACGGCATCTCCTCGAGGCCGAAATTCTTCCGCGCGAACAGGGTCTCCGGTGCGTCGAGCTCGGCGCACAGCTCCCCGGTGCGGGGGATCTCGCCCACGAACTCCGCCACGCCCGCCAGCTCGGCACCCCTGAGCTGCTCGTACTCCTCACCCGTGTCGATCACGACGGCGATCCGCGGATCCCGGCGCAGATCGGCCCAGCGCTTGCTGCGTACAACGGAGTACAACCACAGCGAGGTGCCGTCCCAGGCGAACCACAGCGCGCTCACGTGCGGGGCGCCGTCGGCCGACACGGTCGCCACCCGGCAGGTGCGCTGGGTGGCGAGGAATTCGTCCAGCTCACCGGGTGTCATCATGATCTTCCGGCCCCGGCGCTGAGTGTCGGTCATGGGTCCCCCTCTTCTTCTCCTACGTCGTGCCAGAGAGATCCTCTGACATCACGTCAGAAAAGAATGAGGTGTCTTCCTTCCACCCGCAATGGCCGCTACCCTCGCCGCTCCCGGCCGTCGACGACAAGGGGAGCCATGCCGTCGTACGAAGTGCTCAGCGAACTCCTCGACCCCCGGACCACGGTGCTGCTCACCGTCGAGTGCCAGCAGGGCGTCGTGGGCCCTGACAGCGCACTGCCCGAACTCGCCGCGGAGGCGCGTTCCTCGGGTGCGCTCGCCCATGTGGCCCGGCTGGTCGCCGCCGCGCACGAAGCCGGGGTGCAGGTGATCCACGCGATCGCCGAGCGCCGACCGGACGGCCGGGGCGCGAACCGCAACGCCCGCCTCTTCCGCGCGGCCGAGCGGCTCCCGGTGCAGCAGCTGTCCGGCACCACGGCGGTACGTGTGGCGGCACCCATCGAGGTGACGGAAGAGGACCTCGTCGTACGCCGGCTGCACGGCCTGTCGCCGCTGTCGGGCACGGAGGTCGACGCGCTGCTGCGCAATCTGGGCTGCCGCACCCTGGTCGTCACCGGCGTCTCCGCCAACGTCGCGATCCCCAACGCGGTGTTCGACGCGGTCAACCGCGGCTACAGCGCCGTCGTGCCCGCCGACGCCATCGCGGGGGTGCCCTCGGAGTACACCCCCGCGATGATCCGCAACACTCTCGCGCTGGTCGCCACGGTCGTGACCACCGACGAGGTGCTGGCGTGCCTGGGGCCGCCCCGCCGGGCGGCGGGGGCCTGAGCGGGCGCCGAGTTCAGGCGAGCTTGATCTCGTCCCCGGACACGGTGATGTTGGCGGCGGGCAGCGGCTGTGTCGCCGGACCCTTCTTCACGCTGCCGTCGGCCACGGAGAACTCGCTGTTGTGGCAGGGGCAGGTGATCACGCCGTTCGAGATGTCCTTCACCGCACAGCCCTGGTGGGTGCACTTGGACGAGAACGCCTGGAACTTGCCCGCCGTCGGCTGGGTCACCACCACGCCCTTGTCGTCGAAGACCTTGCCGCCGCCCTCGGGGATGTCCGACGTCTTCGCGAGGACCGTGCCGCCGGAACCGGTCGCGGCGTTCTCGCCGCCGCCGCCCGTGCTGCCGCTGCTCGCGGTGCTGCTGTCCTGGGAGCTCGACGACGCATTGTCCGAGCCCCCGCACGCGGTCAGCGCGACGGCGAGCCCCGTCGCGCCGACGGCCGCCACGACCGTGCGGCGGGCCGGTGCCGGTACGGACTGGAGCGATTCGCTGGTCATGCTGACGTTCCCTTCCATGGGTGATTCCTGCTTCTGGACGGTGGTACGGCCTGGGGGCAACAGCTGTTCAGATGCTCTCGAGATCTTGACCGCTTCGAGATGAGCCGGGCGTTAGACACGGCTGTCGTTCCGCTGTCAGGGGGGACTCAGAACCCGAAAGGGGGTCTCCGCGGCGCCCCGACACGCCAGTAGCCTGGGGCGATGCTCAAGGAAGTCATCGCGACCCGCTACATCACTCCGATGCGCGAGGGCGGTTCGCTGCCGGGGCTCGTCGAGGCCGACGATCTCGGGACGTATATCATGAAGTTCACCGGCGCCGGGCAGGGCCGCAAGACGCTCGTCGCCGAGGTCGTCAGCGGCGAACTCGCCCGCCGGCTCGGGCTGCGGGTCCCCGGCCTCGTGACCATCGGCCTCGACCCGGTGCTGGGGCTCGGGGAGCCCGACCAGGAGGTGCAGGAACTGCTCAAGGCGAGCGGCGGACGCAACCTCGGCATGGACTTCCTCAGCCGCGCGATCGGCTTCGACCCGCTGGCCTTCGCGGTCGGCCCCGAGGAGGCCGGGCGGATCGTCTGGTTCGACGCGCTCGTGAACAACGTCGACCGCTCCTGGCGCAACCCCAATCTGCTGATGTGGCACGGCGACCTGTGGCTCATCGACCATGGCGCCACCATGATCTGGCACCACAACTGGCCGGGCGCCGAGTCATCGGCCGCGCGGTCCTACGACGCCTCCGACCATGCCCTCGCCCCCTTCGCACCGGACGTCGCGGGCGCCGCCGCCGAGCTCGCGCCGCTCGTCACCGAGGAGCTGCTCGCCGACGTGACCGCCGAGATCCCGGATGAATGGCTGACCGGCGAGCCCGGCTTCGACACCGCCGACGCGCTGCGCCGGGCGTATGCGCGGCCGCTGCTGGCCCGCGCGGCCGACATCCACGAACGCATCCAGGGCATCGGGACCACCAAGGGGGACAAGTGAGCGAGCGGGACGTCTTCGAGTACGCGCTGCTGCGGGTCGTGCCGCGGATCGAGCGGGGCGAGTGCATCAACGCCGGCGTGCTCGTGTACTGCCGCGCGAAGTCGTTCGTCGGCGCCCGGACGCATCTGGACGAGGGAAAGCTGCTGGCGCTCGACCCGGACGCGGACGTGGCCGGGGTACGTGCCGCGCTCGGCGCCGTCGAGGGTGTGTGTGCGGGGGGCGCAGCGGCCGGGCAAGCTGCCCTTGACGACGCGGGACGGCGTTTCCGCTGGCTGATCGCGCCCCGCTCGACAGTTGTCCAGCCCGGGCCCGTGCACACTGGGCTGACCGCCGATCCGGCGGCCGAGGCGGAGCGATTGCTCGACCTCCTGGTGCGGTAATGGATCACATGCACCGGGTCGGCCGTTGACACCGGGTGCCAGGACTTCTAGCGTCACGTCTGCTGAAGGTACTAAGCGGTCGCTCACCAGCGGGGCGTACCGTGGGAGTCGCAGACTTTCCGAAGGTGTTCCAGGCTTTCCTAGGACGAGGAGAACCAGCAATGTCCACCAGTGAGCAGCGGGTCGCCGTCGTCACCGGCGGTGCGCGCGGCATCGGCGCCGCCACCGCCGTACGACTGGCCGCCGAGGGCCGTGCCGTCGCGGTGATCGACCTCGATGAGGCCGCGTGCAAGGACACCGTGGAGAAGATCGGCGCCGCCGGTGGCAAGGCCATCGCCGTCGGCTGCGACGTCTCGGACGAGGCGCAGGTCGAGGCGGCCGTCGCGCGTATCGCCGAGGAACTGGGCGCGCCGACGATCCTCGTGAACAACGCGGGCGTGCTCCGCGACAACCTGCTGTTCAAGATGAGCGTGTCGGACTGGGACACCGTCATGAACGTGCACCTGCGCGGCGCGTTCCTGATGTCGCGTGCCGTGCAGAAGCACATGGTGGACGCGGGCTTCGGCCGTATCGTCAACCTCTCTTCGTCCTCCGCGCTCGGCAACCGCGGACAGGTGAACTACTCCGCCGCGAAGGCCGGTCTGCAGGGCTTCACCAAGACCCTGGCCAAGGAGCTCGGCAAGTTCGGCGTCACCGCCAACGCCGTCGCGCCCGGCTTCATCGCCACCGAGATGACCAAGGCCACCGCCGAGCGCGTCGGCATGGGCTTCGAGGACTTCAAGGCCGCCGCCGCCACCCAGATCCCCGTCGCGCGCGTCGGGGAGCCGGACGACATCGCCAACGCCATCGCCTTCTTCACCGGTGACGCGGCCGGATTCGTCTCCGGCCAGGTGCTGTACGTCGCCGGTGGACCGCTCGACTAGCGCCGGGAGTACTGAGACATGACTGCACTGCCCGAACTCAGCGGGAAGGTCGCCCTCGTCACGGGCGCCAGCCGCGGTATCGGCTACGGCGTCGCCGAGGCGTTCGTCGCCCGCGGCGATCGCGTCTGCATCACCGGACGCAACGAGGACGCTCTCAAGGAGGCCGTCGAGAAACTCGGCGCCGACCGCGTCATCGGTGTCGCCGGCAAGGCGCACGACGAGAACCACCAGGCCCTCGCCGTGGAACGCACCATGGAGGTGTTCGGCCGGGTCGACTTCCTGGTCAACAACGCCGGGACGAATCCGGTGTTCGGGCCGATCGCCGACCTCGACCTGAACGTGGCGCGCAAGGTGTTCGAGACGAACGTCGTCTCCGCGCTCGGTTTCGCCCAGCGGACCTGGCACGCCTGGCAGAAGGAGAACGGCGGCGCGACCGTCAACATCGCCTCGGTGGCCGGTCTCTCCGCCTCCCCGTTCATCGGCGCGTACGGCATCAGCAAGGCCGCGATGATCAACCTGACCCTTCAGCTCGCGCACGAGTTCGCACCGCTGGTCCGGGTCAACGCCATCGCGCCGGCCGTCGTCAAGACGAAGTTCGCCCAGGCGCTGTACGAGGGCCGGGAGGCGGAGGCCGCCGCGGCCTACCCGCTCGGTCGGCTCGGCGTGCCCTCCGACATCGGCGGCGCGGCCGCGTTCCTGACGTCGGACCAGTCCGACTGGATCACCGGCCAGACCCTCGTCGTCGACGGCGGCATCTTCCTGAACTCCGGGGTCTGATGAGGTGAGCCCCGACACGGGCGCCGTATGGACAGAAACGGCGCCCGTGTCGAGCCGCGTACGACACAAAGACGGATGACAACGTCGTCATATACACGCTGATCACACGCCCTGCGCGAACCAGGTCCGGCCGGCCTGGTGCTGCGGTATGGTCTGCCGCCGACCACTGGTAGGCAGACCGAGGAGTGTGCGCGTGTTCAACCGGAACCGTTGTCTGCGTCGGCTGGCGGCGAGCACGTCCATAACCCTGGTGGCCGGCTGCAGTGCGTTCTCCTCGGGGTCCGCCGACGACAAGGGGCCCATCGTCGTCGGTACCACCAGCTCACCGAGCACCCTGGATCCGGCCGCCTCCTGGGACAACTCCTGGGAGCTGTTCCGCAACGTGTACCAGACCCTGCTGAACTACCCCGACGGCGCGACCGAGCCGGGACCCGACGCCGCGGAGAATTGCACGTTCACGGCCGGAAACCTGGCGTACCGCTGCATTCTGCGCGAAGGCCTGACGTTCTCCAACGGGGACAAGCTCGACGCCCAGGCCGTGAAGTACTCGATCGACCGGATCAAGCGCATCAACGTGTCCGGCGGCCCGGCCGGCCTGCTGGGCAGCCTCGGGCGGGTCGAGACGAAGGGCGACCGCGAGGTCGTCTTCCACCTCAACGAGCCCGACGCCACCTTCCCGTTCGTCCTGACCACCCCGGCCATGTCGATCGTCGATCCGGCCGAGTACCCGGCCACGCGGATACGCGAGGACGGCAAGGTCACCGGGTCCGGGCCGTACACACTGCGGTCCTACCAGGAGGGCAAGGAGGCCCGGCTCGCGCGGAACACCCACTACACGGGCTACGCCGACCGGAAGAACGACGCGGTGACCATTCGGTACTTCCAGGACTCCGCCAGCATGGTGGGCGCCCTCAGGAGCCGGAAGATCGACCTCACCTACCGCGGACTCGGCGCCTCCGACATCGTCTCGCTCCAGGGTCACGGCTCCGACAACGGCATCCAGCTCCTCGAGAACCCGGGTATCGAGATCAGCTACCTGGTCTTCAACCCCAAGGACCCGTGGGCCGGCAAGGCCGCCGTCCGCAAGGCCGTGGCCCAGGTCGTGGACCGGGGCGCGATCGCCCACAACGTCTACAAGGACACCGTCGAACCCCTCTACTCGATGATCCCGGCGGGACTGACCGGGCACACCACGGGGTTCTTCGACGACTTCGGCGATCCCAGCACGGCGAAGGCCCGCAAGCTCCTCACCGGCGCGGGCATCAAGCAGCGCGTCCCGCTGACCCTCTGGTACGCCACCGACCGCTACGGCTCAGAAACCGGTCCGGAGTTCCAGGAGCTCAAACGTCAGCTGGAGGACTCCGGTCTGTTCCGGGTCACCCTCAAGAACCGCCCCTGGAAGACGTACGTGGGGGGCTACCAGAAGGGCGAGTACCCGGTGTTCGGGCGCGGGTGGTTCCCCGACTTCCCGGACCCCGACAACTACATCACGCCCTTCGTGGGCCGGCAGAACGCGCTCGGCACCCCTACCCGTCGCCGGAGATCACCGACGTGCTGCTGCCGCGGTCCCGGCGCGAGAGCAACCGCGGCAAGGTGGTCGAGGATTTCGAGCAGGCCCAGCGGATCCTGGTGAACGACGCCCGGCTGGTGCCCCTCTGGCAGGGCAAGCAGTTCGTGGCGGCGAGCGAGGAGATCTCCGGCGGGGAGCGCGCGCTGGACCCGTCCACGATCATGATGATGTGGGAGCTGTCCCGCAAGACCAGCTGGTAGGCCCGCCCCGGGCCGGGGTCCGGATCCCGTTGTCAGTGGTCACCTGTAGGTTCTGAGGCCTGGAAGTGACCGCACATCGGAGGAAGTTGACGTGACCGACATCGCCATGCTGCCGGAGTCCTGGCGGGGCGTTCTGGGCGACGAACTGCAGCAGCCCTACTTCAAGGAACTCGTGGAGTTCGTCGAGGGCGAGCGCGCCAAGGGTCCCGTCTACCCTCCGCGCGAGGAGGTCTTCGCCGCCCTCGACGCGACTCCGTACGACAAGGTGAAGGTCCTCGTCCTCGGCCAGGACCCCTACCACGGGGAGGGCCAGGGACACGGCCTGTGCTTCTCCGTGCGGCCCGGCGTGAAGATCCCGCCCTCCCTGCGGAACATCTACAAGGAGATGCACGAGGAGCTGGGCACGCCGGTCCCGGACAACGGCTATCTGATGCCGTGGGCCGAGCAGGGGGTACTGCTGCTGAACGCGGTGCTGACGGTGCGCTCCGGCGAGGCGAACTCCCACAAGGGCAAGGGCTGGGAGAAGTTCACAGACGCGGTGATCCGTGCCGTCGCCGGCCGGCCGGACCCGGCGGTGTTCGTGCTGTGGGGCAACTACGCGCAGAAGAAGCTGCCGTTGATCGACGAGAGCCGGCATGTCGTCGTCAAGGGCGCGCACCCCTCGCCGCTGTCCGCGAAGAAGTTCTTCGGCTCACGTCCGTTCACGCAGATCAACGAGGCGGTGGCCCGGCAGGGGCACGAGCCGATTGACTGGACCATTCCCGATCTGGGATGAGCCCGGCCCGGACCCGCCCGTCGCCACCGCTCGCAGCGCCCGCGTCACCGCCTTGGCCCAGCGGCCGTACGGAGCCGCCTGACCGCGATTGCCGGTGCGGGCGGTTAGCGTCGTGGATGGGAGTCCCCCTGGCTCATGGGGATCCCCCCGCTCGGGCCGAGCCCCGAGCGGGGGAGGCGACGAGCGTGGAGGACGCGGTGGCGAATCGACAGGCGGAGATGGAGCCGGATCCCGTCATGACCCGGATCGGACAGGTCGTCATGCTGCACCACGGCGGCGACCGCGAGGAGGCGCGGGACCGTTTCCTGCGCCTGTGGGCCGAGCTCGGCGAGGACGGCGACCCGCTGCACCGCTGCACGCTGGCGCACTACCTGGCGGACACACAGGACGACCCCTCGGACGAACTCGCCTGGGACCTTCGGGCGCTGTCGGCCGCCGAGGAACTCACCGATGAGCGCCTCGCCGAACACGACGGGGCGCTCGCGGTACACGCCTTCTACCCCTTGCTCCATCTGAACCTGGCCGCCGACTATGTGAAGCTCGGGCGGTCCGAAGCCGCCCGCGTCCATCTGGGCCGGGCCCGAGGTGCGGTCGGCGCCCTCGGGGACGGCCTGTACGGCGACGGCGTCAGGGCGGCGATCGCACGACTGGAGCGACGGCTCGCAGAGGAGTGGCCGACCGGGGGCGCACCGGAGCCCGGCCCCCTGGACGGCCCCGGCGGGGAGACGCTGGGGCCGCAGAGACGCCGGCCTTGAAGCCTGCGCTGTCCAAGTTCTTGCCGGGGCGGGGTGACGGGGGCCGCCGGGGTCGCGCTTTCGGGCCGCCGGGGTTGTGTCTTCGGGATGACGGGCCTGGCCGGGACGGTGGTTGCGGGGTGCCCGGCCGGGCCAGGCACGGATACCGGCTTCGGAGTGCCGGGCCAGTTCCGGACCGTGGTGCGGCTCGAGTCGCCAGGGAGCCTCGTCGCCGGTGTGAGCCGCGGGTTCACCGCCCGTAGGTGCCGGCACAGATCTTCGCCTCGGGGCTGTCCGCTTGCCACCCTCCGTACCTGTGGCCCAGGTCGCACACGTCTCCGTTCCTGGGGAACACCTGGGAGGCGGCGGGCGGCACCTCGATGCGCCCGGCGTGGCGGCTCCACCGGGGGCGCGGGCCCGGGTACGGGTGGTGCGGCGCGGCCGGAGGCACCGCGCCGGCGTCCGGGCGCCGTCCGCGGTGCGGGGTGGGAGCGGTGGGCGAGGGGCGGCCGGAGGGCCCGACCATCTCCAGCGCCTCCCGTGCCGGCGCCTGGACGACCTGGGGCTCCGTGCTCCCGTCGGGGCGCGGTGCCGAGGGGTTCGAGGGCGCGTGCGGCGGGCCCGGAACGGGCTGGCGCTGGACGGTCACACAGCCGGTGAGGGCCGAGACGGCCACGGTGACCAGGAGCGTTGCGGTCGTCGTCGTTCGATGCACCCGCGCCACTCTGCTGGGTCCGGGCCGCTGTGGGGAGCGGACAGGCGGAGGATGCCCCTCACGGGTGATCTCCATCCCCGTATGGAGGGCCCGGACCCGTCGAAGGTGACGTCAGTCCCCCGTGGACCCGTCGATCCGCTCACGGATCAGGTCGGCGTGGCCGTTGTGGCGCGCGTACTCCTCGATCATGTGGGTGTAGATCCAGCGCAGATTGAAGGGTTCGTCGGTGAACGTGCTCCGGCCCTTGGAGAGGTCGTCCAGGCCGAAGCCGGCGGAGTGCCGCCGGGCGATCTCGATCTCGGCCTGCCACGTGGTGAGCGCGTCCTCCCAGGTGTCGGCCTCGGTGAGATGGAACTCCCCGTCCCGGTCCTCGTCGCTGTAGTAGATCGGTCCGGGCTCCTCACCGGCGAGCACCTTGCGGAACCAGCCGCGCTCGACCTCCGCCATGTGCCGCACGAGTCCCATCAGGGAGAGTTCGGACGGTTGTACCGAGGCGGTCCTGAGTTGGGCATCGGTGAGCCCCTCGCACTTCCATGCGAGCGTCTGGCGGTGGTAGTCGAGCCAGCCCTCCAGCATGGTGCGTTCGTCGGCGTTCTGGGCGGGTTCACGGCGCTCAAGGGTCATACCCGGCATCCTCACCCAGCCCCGGTCACCGCCGCCAGACATTTGACGCGGCGGCCCGTCAGCCGTGGAGCATCCCGTCGAGCAGTTCCCGCAGGCCGGTGCGCACCTCGTCCAGGGTGGGCACCGCCGCGGTGAAGGACCCGGCCACGCACGAGAACATCAGCCCGTCCAGCCAGGCGACCAGCGACAGCGCGTGGCGCGCCGGGTCGGCCGAACCCGCGGCCGTGACAAGGGCGGTGAGCTGATCCCGGAAGCGGGCGCCCGCCGCGTTGAAGTACCGGCGCAGCTCGGGCCGTCGCGTGGCCTCCAGGGCCAGTTCGTAGCGGGCGAGAGTCAGTGCGCGATTGCGGGTCAGGGACCGGTGGGTGGCGAGAGCCAGGCCGTCCACGAGGGGGCCGAGTCCGCTCCCGGGACCGGGCATCTCGTGCGCCGCGAGAACCCGGGCCTCACGGTCGGCGAGGCGTCGCACCGCGAGTTCCAGGAGCGCCAGGCGGGTCCGCGCGAGGTTCGAGGTCGAGCCCTGGGGGAGTCCCGCCGACTCGTCGACCGCCCGGTGCGTCAGCCCGCGCATCCCGCGCTCGGCGAGCAGGGCGAGCGCGGTGTCGGCGATGAGGTCGGCGCGAGCGGCGCCCGTGGCATGTGCGGACATGGAGGTCAACCTATCTGTGTAACTACACCCGTAGTACAGTCGACGCGTTTCTTCACTGCACATGTAGTGACATCGGAGAGTCGCCACAGCACTGCTCAGGAGGAGCCATGGCACAGTCGTCGCACGCCGTCGTCATCGGCGGCGGCATCGGGGGTCTCACCGCGGCGGTGGCGCTGCATCTGCGCGGGTTGCGGGTCACGGTGCTGGAACGGGCCCGTTCCCTGGAGCCGGTCGGCGCCGGCATCTCCCTCGCCCCCAACGCCCTGCGTGCCCTGGACGTCATCGGCCTCGGCGACGAGATCCGGGACCTGGCCGCCTGGCAGGGCGACGGCGGACTGCGTACCCCGCGCGGACGCTGGCTCTCGCGCACGAACGCCTCGGCCGCGGCCGAACGCTTTGGTGGCCCGCTCGTCCTGCTGCACCGGGCGACGCTCATCAACAGCCTGGCCGCCCGCATCCCGCCGGGCGCCATCCGCACGACCGCCGCCGCGTCGGTCGCCGACCCGGGCGACAGCGGCCGGCCGGCCCGTGTCACCATTCCGGACGGCGAACTGGAGGCCGACCTGGTCGTCGCCGCCGACGGCATCCACTCCGGTGTACGCCAGGCGCTGTTCCCGCACCACCCGGGGCCGGTCTACTCCGGATTCACCACCTGGCGGGCGGTGATCCCGGTGCCTGGCGTCGAGTTCGCCTCGCACGAGACGTGGAGCCGGGGCGCCTTGTGGGGAACGCATCCGCTCAAGGACGGCCAGGTCTACGCGTACGCCGCAGCCGTCGTGCCCGCCGGGCGGCGCGCGCCGGACAACGAGAAGGCCGAACTCCTGCGGCGTTTCGGCGACTGGCACGACCCGATTCCCGCCGTCCTCGCTGCGGCCCGGCCCGAGGACGTACTGCGCCACGACGTCCACCACATCGCCGAGCCGCTGCCCGCCTACCACCGCGGCCGGGTCGCCCTGCTCGGCGACGCGGCGCACGCCATGCCGCCGATGCTCGGCCAGGGCGGCAACCAGGCCGTCGAGGACGCGATCGTGCTCGCCCAGTGCACCGACGACCTGGCCGCCTACAGCACTGCCCGGCTGCCCCGAACCACCGCCATCACCCGCCAGTCCGTGCGGGTGGCCCGGCTCAACCTGATGACCAACGGCGCCGGGATCGCCCTCCGCAACGCCTCCATCGCCTTGCTCTCGAAGGCCGCTCCCGCCCTGTTGCTGCGCGGCTTCGACGGCATCGCCGGCTGGCGGCCGCCGGCGGACACCAGGCCCGAGCGGAACCGGGAGGCGGAAAGGCCGTAAGCTTCCGCAGAGGACCAGGTCGGCGATCCCAGGAGAGGCCCGTGAAGGTCGGCTGCATCGGACTCGGCGACATCGCGCTGAAGGCCTATCTGCCGGTGCTGGGGCTGCAACCGGGGCTCGAACTGCACCTCCAGACCCGGACCTCCGCGACGCTCCACCGGGTTGCCGACAGTCTGCATCTTCCGCGGGAGCAGCGGCACGGGGGCTTGGACGTGCTGCTCGCGCAGGACCTCGACGCCGCCTTCGTGCACGCGCCCACCGCCGCCCATGCCGAGATCGTCGCGCTGCTGCTGGAGGCGGGCGTGCCGACGTACGTCGACAAGCCGCTCGCTTACGAACTCGCCGACTCCGAAAGGCTGGTGCAACTCGCGGAGCAGCGGAACGTGACCCTGGCGGTCGGCTTCAACCGGCGCCACGCACCCGCGTACGCGCAGTGCGCCGACCATCCCCGCGAGCTGATCCTGATGCAGAAGAACCGCGTCGGACTGCCCGAGGAACCCCGCATGATGATCCTCGACGACTTCATCCACGTTGTGGACACCCTGCGGTTCCTGGTGCCGGGCCCGGTGGACGACGTGACGGTGCGCGGCCGGGTCGAGGACGGGCTGCTGCACCACGTGGTGCTCCAGCTCTCCGGTGACGGATTCACCGCGCTCGGTGTGATGAACCGGCTGAGCGGTTCGGCGGAGGAGATCCTGGAGGTCTCCGGGCAGGACACCAAGCGGCAGGTGCTGAACCTGGCCGAGATCGTCGACCACAAGGGCCAGCCCACCGTGCGCAGGCGCGGGGACTGGGTGCCGGTGGCCCGGCAGCGGGGCATCGAGCAGGCCGCGCTGGCCTTCCTGGACGCGGTCCGCACGGGCGAGGTGCTCAGCGCCCGTGACGCACTGGCCACTCACGAACTGTGCGAGCGGGTCGTTGCCGCGGTGCGGGAGCCCCCCGTCGCACTCTGAGCGCCCGGAACCCCTCCGCCGCGCACAGCCCGGCCAGGACCAGCAGGGCCCCGTGCAGCGGCCAGTCGCCGAAGCGGACGTACGGGGTGACGCCATGGCTGAGCGGGACGGCGAAGACCTCTGTGGCACTCCGGTCGGTGCCGAGCCAGGAGCCGACGCGCTCGCCGCTCGGACCGTAGACCGCGGAGACGCCGGTCAGCGTGGCGTGCACCATCGGGCGGCCGGTCTCCGCGGCGCGCAGCGCGGCCAGCGAGGCGTGCTGCTCCGGCGCCCAGCTGTGCTGGAAGGTGGAGGTCGAGGACTGGGCGAGCAGCACCTCGGCGCCGTCCTGCGCGAGATGGCGGCTCATGTCGGGGAACGCCGACTCGAAGCAGACCATGGGGCCGACGCGCAGTCCGTGCCCGACGTTCATCACCACCTGTTCGGAACCGCGCCTGCGGTCCTCGGCGGCTGCCCTGCCGACGGAGGTGGCCCAGCCGAGCATGGACCGCGCGGGTATGTACTCGCCGAACGGGACGAGCCGCATCTTGTCGTAGCGGTCACCGGTCGGGCCGTCCGGGCCGACCAGCACGGAGCTCTTGTATATGCCGGGGTGGTCGGAGCGGCGCGCGTCGACGTTGACCAGGATGTCGGCCTTCACCAGCCGGGACAGGTGCGCGATCCGGGCGGCCAGATCGGGCCGCCGCGCGAGGTCGAACCCCACACTGCTCTCGCCCCAGACGACCAGGTTCACGTGGCTGCCGGCCAGCTCGCGGGTCAGCTGCTCCTCGCGGGCGAAGCGCCTCATACCGCTGTCCGCCCCGTTGACGATCCCGGGCTGCACGACCGCGATGCGCATCTGTCCGTCGAGGTCCGGGCGTGGCGACCAGACCCAGGCGGCCGATGTCGCGACGGCCGCGGCCACGAGCCCGGTCACGGCCGTGACGCGCGCCGCGCGCACCGAGACGAGCACGGCGACGGCGACGTTGACGCCCACCACCAGAAAGCTCAGCAGCCACACCCCGCCGACCGAGGCGAGCCGCAGTGCGGGTGCCACCTGCCACTGGCTCGATCCGAGCAGCCCCCAGGGGCCGCCGAGGGCCTGCCAGGAGCGTATGAGCTCGACCATCAGCCAGCCGGAGGGCAGCACGACAAGGGCCGCGGCGACCCGCCTCGCTGTGGGCACCCCGGCAAGGAAGCGCCGTACCAGCCAGCCCCAAGGGGCCCACAGAGCGCCCAGGAGGGCGGCGATGACGAAGGTGAAGACGTTCAGATTCGGCAGCAGCCAGTGGTGCACGGCGAACATGAAGCCGAAGCCGCCGAGCCAGCCGTCGTAGCGGGCCTGTTTTCCGGTCGGGGCGGTGCGCAGCAGCAGAATCCACGGGACCAGACAGACGTACGCGAACCACCACCAGGACGGTGCCGGGAAGGCGAGCACCGGCAGAGCACCGGCGAGCGCAGCGGCGACACCCCGTCTCCAGCGGGAGGCGAGCCAGTCGCTGGGCATGGTCATTCGGCGCGTCCCTCCCCAGAGCATGTCTCCAGTGTGCGCGCCGCGGACGATCTCCGACAGGGGGCGTGGAGGTGTGCGGGAAGGGGCTCGCTCAGGCGCCGGTGTCCTCCTGGTGAGGGCCGGGGTGGGGGAGCGGTGTGCGGCGCCATTTCTCCTGGACGACCACTTCGCGCAGCCGCCAGCCCTCGCCCGTGCGCAGGAAGGCGAACGTGTACCGGCCGCCGCAGACGAAGTCCGGCTCGGCGGGACCGCCGTCCCTTCCCGCGAACCGCATGGGGTTGACGTAGTCGGCCTGGACCCCGGCGGTGTCGCCGACGTCCTGTTCCCGCACGCCGAACCGCAGCCGCCGGTTGACGATCAGGTGCTGGCGCATCGGAAACAGCCGCATGGTCCCCGCCAGCCATTCCGCGACCTGCCCGGCGTCTCCCTCGATGCCGCCGGCGGAGCGGTAGTCGGCGCGGCCGTCCGCGGTGAACAGTTCTCGGTAGGAGTGCCAGTCACCGTCGTCCACGGCCACCGCGTACTCGGTGACGAGGCCGTCGAGCGCCAGCCGGTCCATCAGGGTGGCGAGCTCCACACGCTGGGTCATCGGCTCAGTGTTGGGGACGGGGGGCGTGCAGCCAAGGGGTGTGCGGAGGGTTTAGGGGCGACGGTGACCACGTCGCCCGGTGAACGATGCCGGGAGCGCCGGCCCGATTCCGGCGGGCCGGCGCTTCCGGTGCTGGTGGGGGCCCCTCACCAATCGCCCTGGTTGATCACCCGGAAGCTGCCGACCGTGGCATTCTCGAAGAACGCGCCGCCGGCGAAGGGGAAGCCGCCGTTGGAGAGCCCTTCCCCGTACGCGCCGTCCTGGTTGTTGTTGGTCACCACGCCGAACGTCCTGCCGTAGGGGCCGACCGTGGCGACCGGGCCGCCGTTGTCGCACGTGAAGCCGCGGAAGACCTCGATGGTCTTGTCGCTGTCGTTGTCGACGCTGAAACTGGTGGAGCCCAGTCCGCTGGCCGCGACGATGCAGCCGGACGAGTAGGCGGGGTACTCCCGCTCGTTGAAGTAGATCCGTCCGACCCTCTTGTGGTCGCCGCCACGGTCACCGCGGTCGCCACCGTTGTCGCGGTCGCCACCATTGTCGCGGTCACCACCGTTGTTGCGGCCGCCCCCGTTACCGCGGTCCTCGTTTCCGTAGTTCCCGCTGTTCCCGTAGTTCCCGCTGTTCCCGTTGTTCCCGTTGTTCCCGTTGTTCCCGTTGTTCCCGCCCGAACTGTCGCCGCCGTTGGGAGCGGTCGCGGGGGCAGCGGCGGCCTCGAGAGGAGCGGCCATCTGGACGGACGGTTTCTTGACCGCCTTGTGGGCAGCCGGGGCCGCGCGCTTGGCGGACGGCGCAGCCTCGACGGATTCGTTGGTCGAGGCGTAAGTGATGCCGGTCGTGACCAGGACCGCCGCGCTCACGGCGGCGGCGGTCACGGCGAGAGTACGCGTGCGCATATCAGTTCTTTCTGTCGCAGAGACGCCGGCCGGGCAGCCGATCTGCGATGAAACTACTGATAGCCTCTTTTAGTTTCATGCCGGACATGTCCGACGAGTGAAGCGGGGGGGCCGGGCGGGTACAAAGGGGGCGCTCGCGGCGTGTCGTTGCGCGCTTCTCCATGTCTGTCGTGCTGTCAGAACGCGTGCCGGAACCGGATTCGACTGTGCCGCGGCACCGGTGCCGGACGAGTGGCCGCCTCTCGCCGACGGGATGTCTCTGCCGTCCGCGATCGTGCGCGCTCGCTCGGCAGGGGGACACATCGCTTGGCGGGTATCTGTGCCGCGACGTGTGTGCGTCTCGTGGCCGGCGGGCGCGATCCGGCCGACCCTCGCGCGGTCAGGCCGCTTCGATCACCTTGTCGCGCATCGCCGCCGCCCACTCCACGACCAACAGCTCGTACTCCGCGCGCTCCTGGGCCGACAGGGAACCGCCCGCACGCAGCCACAGCGCGCGAATCCGCGCGTTCAAGTCCTCGGCAGACCGTGCGGAACCAGGGCTCAGTGAGTCGGGGGACATACCCACAACCCTAGGGGCAAGGGCTGACAGCGCGCTACCGACCGGCTACGCGACCGGTATGTGGTTGGTCACGGTCGTTTCCGCGGAGGGGAGTTGGGGGTTTCTGTCGCTGCCTCAGATGAGCCCACGGGTGCAGTCCGGCCGAAGGCGGGGGCCTGGGTGTGCGGACGCGGCGGGCTGATCCGCAGAAGTCGTTGTACGGGTCGGGGAAGCCACCAGTTGAGGCGGTTGGAGGGTGAAACGAGGGAGAGGAGGCCTGGGCGCCACCGCCGAGTCGCGCCCAGGCCGTCCCGCCCGAGCGGGGGCAGACTCACGACGAGGAGTGGGCCTGTCCCTGCACGTCGGCGCCCGCGGGCTTCCCCCCGGAGTGCGGGCGCCTTGACCCCCGCCCGGGGTCACTCTCTCCAGCGGGCGGTGCGACGGGAGTGTCACAGGTGACGACGGATGGCCACAAGATCGGCACCTTTGTAGAGGCGCCGATGCGTGGCCATCACGCGAAAGCGCAGAGACCGCGCGTCAACGCTCGGCACGCCGCAGCCGCTGAACATCGCGCGGCAGGCCGTCACGTCGCAGACGGTTACGCACTGGATCCGGTCAGCCCGCGGACTCGGCCGCGTGCGGGCTCAAAATTCCCGCGCTGACCAGGGCGATGATGAGCACGCCCAGCGCGATCCGGTACCAGACGAACGGCATGAAGCTCTTGCTCGAGATGAACCTCATGAACCATGCGATGACCGCGTAGCCCGAGACGAACGCGATGACCGTCGCGAACAACGTGGGCCCCCAGCTCACATGTCCCGCCTCTGCCGCGTCCTTGAGTTCGAAGGCGCCGGAGGCGAGCACGGCCGGGATGGCGAGCAGGAAGGAGTAGCGCGCCGCGGCCTCGCGCCGATAGCCGAGGAAGAGGCCGCCGCTGATCGTCGCTCCGGAGCGGGAGACGCCGGGGATCAGGGCCATCGCCTGGCAGGCGCCGTAGATCAGGCCGTCCTTGATGTTCAGGTCCTGGAGCGACTTGCGCTGCTTGGGCGCCCGGTGCCGGCCGCCGGTCTCGTCGCGTGCCGCGAGGCGATCCGCGGTGCCGAGGATCAGGCCCATGACGATCAGCATCGTCGCCGTGACCCGCAGATCGCGGAACGGTCCCTCGATCTGTTCCTTGAGGGTCACGCCGAGCACGCCGATGGGTATCGACCCGACGATCACCAGCCAGCCCATCTTCGCGTCCTGGCTCCGCCGCATCGCGCTGTCGGACAAGGAGCGGAACCAGGCCGAGACGATGTTCGCGATGTCCTTGCGGAAGTAGATCAGCACCGCCGCCTCCGTGCCGATCTGGGTGATCGCGGTGAAGGCCGCCCCGGGGTCCTCCCAGCCCGCGAACGCCGCGGTCAGCCGCAGATGTGCGCTGGAGGAGACGGGAAGGAATTCGGTCAGCCCCTGGACGAGCCCGAGGACGAGGGATTCAAACCAAGACATGAAGTGAAGGGGTCCAAGCGCTGATCGTAAAGGCGGCGACGGGCACACCCGGGGCGCGGCTGCCGTGGTGCAGCCGGCGATCAAGTGTTCCCGGCAGCGTAGCGCCCCGGGATGACTCGCCCTTCACCGGGGCTTTGCCAATGCTTGGGGCAGTCGGGTGCCGCCCCACGGGTCTGGACCGTGTCCGCCTGCCGCAGAGGGCCGGTCGGCGGTGTTGACCGCCCTCACGAACGGTGCTTTCGTTGCAGCCTGGGGAAAGCGCTTGCCGCGAGTCCTCGGAAGACATCACGCGTTGGCCAACGTCTGACATCACGTCCGATGGAGCGCTGATCACGGTCATGCCCACAGCCCGCAACGCGTCCGCGGCCCACCACCTCACCAGCCCGGGGACCACCCCGGTTCCCCATCCCGGCGACGCTGTGCGCCGGGCCACCGGAACCGAACGGAACCCGGAGCCGAGCCCGGACCGCCCGGCGCCGGGCCCGTTCGCCGGCCGCTGTATCCGGGCCGCTCTGGTGGGAGCCGGTGTGATCGCCCGCGGCTCCCACCTGCCCGCGCTCGCCCGACTGGCCGAGGAGGGTGAGGTCGAGGTGATCGCCGCCGTCGACATCGACGCCGTCGCGGTCGAGCGGCTGTGCACGGACGGCGGCATTCCGCACCCGTACACCGACCTGGAGCTCATGCTCGAGGAGCAGCGGCCCGATCTGGTCGGCATCTGTACTCCGCCCACCCTGCACCGGGAGCAGGCCGTCGCCGCACTGCGGGCCGGTGCCTGGGTGTGGTGCGAGAAGCCGCCGGTGGCGACGCTGGCGGACTTCGACGCCGTCGAGGCGGCGGAGGGCACCGGGGGCGGCCCGTACGCGGCGATCGTGTTCCAGCACCGCTTCGGGTCCGGCGCCCGGCACGTCAGGCGGCTGCTCGCGCGGGGGGCCATGGGCCGTCCGCTGGTGGCGCACTGCCAGACCACCTGGTATCGCAACGCCGCCTACTACGCCGTGCCGTGGCGGGGGCGCTGGCAGACCGAGGGCGGCGGACCCGCGATGGGCCACGGCATCCACCAGATGGACCTCCTGCTCGACCTGCTCGGACCCTGGAGCGAGGTGCGGGCGATGGCCGGGCGTCTGGTGCACGACGTGGAGACCGAGGACGTCTCCACGGCGCTCGTACGGTTCGAGAACGGCGCGCTCGCCACGGTCGTGAACAGCGTGCTCAGCCCGGACGAGGTCAGCCGCATCCGCATCGACTGTGAGCGGGCCACCGTGGAACTGACGCATCTGTACAGCCACTGCAACGACGACTGGCGCATCACCCCCGCCCCCGGCGTCTCCGGGGATGAGGTCGCCGCCTGGCGGGACTTCGGACCGGACGTGCCGAGCTCGCACCTGGCGCAGCTGCGCGACCTGGTCGCGAGCATGCGCGCCGGCGAGCGGCCGCGCAGCAGCGGCGCCGACGGGCGCACCAGCCTGGAACTGATCACCGCGCTGTACAAGTCCGCCTTCACCGACACCACCGTCCGCGCCGGCGACGTCGGCCCGGGCGACCCGTACTACACGGCCCTGCACGGAGGCGCGCCCGGCTGGGCGCCCGTCGTGACCGAGGCGTCGGGGACGGCGCCGAGGAAGGAAGTGCCCGCATGACCTCGACCCTGCGCATCACGCACGCGCATGGCGACCGCATCGGGATCTCCGCACCGGCCATCGGCGTCGAGCTGTTCAGCTACGTCTACCGGCCCGAGGCGGCCTGGGAGGCCCCCAAGCCGTATCTCCACCCGATCCGGACCCTGGCCGGCGACGTCGTCACGGACTACCGGCCGAACGACCACCGCTGGCACAAGGGCCTGCAGCTGACCGCCTCACATCTGTCCGGGCAGAACCTGTGGGGCGGCAACACCTACGTGCACGGCGAGGGATATCTCGCGCTGCCGGAGTGCGTCGGCTCGATGGCGCACGTCGGCTTCGACGAGGTCGGCGCGGACAGCGGCCGTGCGGTCATCGCCGAGCGGCTCACCTGGCACCCGTACAGCGGGGAGCTGTGGGCCGACGAGGAGCGCCGTATCGAGGTGCACGACGTCGACACGGCGACCCGGTCCTGGGCGCTGACCTGGACCTCCGCGATCACCAACCGCCGCGCCGAGCCGCTCCTGTTCGGCAGCCCGACCACGGTGGGGCGGGAGCTGGCCGGCTACACCGGGCTGTTCTGGCGCGGACCGCGGGCCTTCCGGGACGGACGGGTCCTCGGGCCGGACTCCGAAGGGCCCGGAATGATGGGCCGGCCGGCGTCCTGGCTCGCGTACACGGGGGAGCACGACGGCACCGACGGGCACGCCACGCTCGTCTTCGCGCACGCCCCCGAGAACGACCACCTCGGAGAACGGGGCACCCACCCCGCCCACTGGTTCGTCCGCAACGACCCCTTCGCGGCCGTGGCCCCTTCCTGGGCGTTCTACGAGGAGTTGGAGCTGGCGCCGGGCGACACCCTGCGACGCCGCTACCGCGTTGTGGTGGCGGACGGCGCATGGGAGCGTGAGGAGGTCGTCAAGTACTTCGAGGAGCACCCGTGGTGAGCGCCGGGGAGTTCACGGGCCTGCCGGGCGCGGTGGCCGTCTCGCACCTCACCGTCTACGACTGGCCCGCCGCCGACGGCGTGTGCGGTGGCACGCCCCATCTGCATCTGACCTGTTCGGAGGCGTACGTCGTCACCAGTGGGCGCGGCGCGGTGCAGACGCTGACGACGACCGGGTACCAGGTCACACCCCTGGCGCCCGGAACGGTCGCCTGGTTCACACCCGGGACCGTCCACCGGCTGGTCAACGAGGACGACCTGCGCATCACCGTGCTGATGCAGAACAGTGGGCTCCCGGAGGCGGGCGACGCCGTGCTCACCCTGCCGCCCGAGTACCTCACCGACTGGCAGACGTACGCCGCCGCGACCGCGATCCCGGCCGACGCGCCGGAGGAGGAGCAGGAGCGGATCGCCCGGGCACGCCGCGATCTCGCCCTGGCGGGCTACCGGGCGCTGCGCGACGCATCGGGCCCGGAGGCGCTGGCCGCGTTCCACCGGGCCGCCGCGGCGCTCGTACGGCCGCGCCTGGCCGAGTGGCGCGAACGGTGGCTGCACGGTGCCGGGGCGGCCGCCGCGGCCACGGGCGAGCAACTGGACCGCCTGGAGCGCGGTGACGTCTCCCACCTCGCCGGCGCGGTAGTCCAGGCGCAGCAGCCGTCCGCCCACGGCAAGTTCGGGATGTGCGGGCGGCTGAACACGTATAAAGAGACGTTCTAGTCGCGGGCCAGGCCGCTAGGCGGCGGCCGGCCCCGACACCGTCCAGCCCGGTGCCTGCGGGTGCGGCGTCTGGCTCCCGTGACGGACCTCCTCGCCGCAGGCGGAGCAGGTGACGACCGGGACGAGCTCGTTGCCGCAGGCGTGCTCGATCACCATGGGGCGATCGTCCTCCTTCCGGAGATGACGGTCGCCCCACGCCATGAGCGTCATCAGGACCGGCTCCAGCTCCAGGCCGGCCGGCGTGGGCCGGTACTCGAAGCGCTGCGGGCGCTCGCTGTACATCCGCTTCGTGAGGATCCCGGCGTCCACCAGCCGCTTCAGACGTGCGGCCAGGATGTCGCGGGGGGCGCCGATGTTGCGCACGAGCTGGTCGAAGCGCCCGTTGCCGAGGCACGCCTCACGCAGGACGAGCAGGGAGTACTTCTCGCCGACGAGCGCCAGAGCGTCGGCGATCGAACAGGGGCGCGGGTCTTTGGGGGCGGCCATAAGCCCAGTCTAGTCGTGGGTTTGTTTTTCCAACTCTCGGCGTTATGGTGGAGCCAGATTTGCTACTCACCGGTAATCACCGCACCGGCACAGGCCGGGCAAGGAGGACCGCGCCATGCGCGACGCCGTGATCGTCGAAGCCGTACGTACCCCGGTGGGCAAGGGCAAGCCGAACGGTGCCCTCGCCCATGTCCATCCCGTGGAACTCCTCGCGCACACCCTGCGCACCTTGGTCGAACGCTCCGGCATCGACCCCGCGCTCATCGACGACGTCATCGGCGGCACCGTCGACCAGGTCGGCGAGCAGGCCATGAACACCACCCGGTACGCGGTCCTGTCGGCGGGCTTCCCGGAGACGGTGCCCGCGACCACCGTCGACCGCCAGTGCGGGTCCTCGCAGCAGGCTGTGCACTTCGCCGCCCAGGGCGTCCTCTCGGGGGCGTACGACATCGTCGTGGCCTGTGGTGTGGAGTCCATGAGCCGGGTACCGATGTGGTCGAACGTGCCCCCCGGCAAGGACCCCTTCGGCCCGGGCGTCGCCGCGCGCTACCCGGACGGCCTGGTCCCGCAGGGCATCAGCGCGGAGCTGATCGCCGCCAAGTGGTCGATCACCCGCGAGGAGATGGACGCCTTCGCCGTCTCCTCGCACCGGAAGGCGGCGGCGGCCTGGGACGCGGGCTTGTTCGACGCCGAGACGGCCCCGCTCGAGGACCTCACGCGCGACGAGTGCATCCGGCCGTCCAGCACCCCCGAGATCCTCGCCGGGCTCAAGCCCGCGTACTACGACCCCGGATTCGCCGAGCGGTTCCCGCAGATCGAGTGGAACGTCACCGCCGGCAACGCGAGCCCCATCAACGACGGTGCTTCGGCCGTGCTGATCACTTCCAGCGAGACCGCGGCGCGCCTCGGACTGCGCCCGATCGCCCGGCTGCACAGCTTCGCCGTGACCGGCTCCGACCCCGTGCTGATGCTCACCGGAGTCATCCCCGCCACCGAGAAGGTGCTGCGCAAGGCCGGTCTGGCCGTGGACGACATCGACCTCTTCGAGGTGAACGAGGCCTTCTCCAGCGTCGTGCTGGCCTGGCAGCAGGAGACGGGCGCCGACCTCGCGAAGGTCAACGTCAACGGCGGGGCCATCGCCATCGGCCACCCGCTGGGCGCCAGCGGCACGCGTCTGACGACCACCCTCGTGCACGCGCTGCGCGCGCGGGGCGCGCGCTACGGCCTGCAGACGATGTGCGAGGCGGGCGGCCTCGCCAACGCGATGATCCTGGAAACTCTCTGATCCTCAGTGGCCGCGCAGGTGGTGGCGCTTGCGCCAGGCCACGAACGCGCCGATCAGCGTCGGCACCGCGATGGAAGCCACCGCGATCAGAAAGATCGGCGAGGTGGGCCTGGCGGCCCGGGCGCCGGCGACGACGTAGGCGGCGGTGTTCGGTATCGAGCCGAGCGCCGTCGCCAGCAGATAGTGCCCCCACCGCATCCGGGAGACGGCCGCGCAGTAGTTGACCGCCCAGAAGGGCAGCCCCGGGAACAGCCGGGCCGCCAGCATCGAGCGAAATCCATGCCGGCTGAGCAGCCCATCCGCGGCCTTCAGCACGCGGCCGCGCAGGAGCGGCCGCAGGGCGTCCTGCCCGAGCACCCGGCCGAGCCCGAAGGAGATCCCGGCCGCGAGCACGGTGCCCGCGACAGCGGCCCCCGTGCCCAGCGCAGAGCCGAACAGCGCGCCCGCCGCGAGGCTCAGCAGCGGGCGCGGTACGAACGCCGTCGCGCACAGCCCGTACGCCACAGCGAAGAGGACGGCAGCGGCGGCGCCCCCGAACTGGTGCGGCCAGCCGTGCGTCAGCAGCTTCTGCGGCTGGAACAGCAGCACGCAGGACCCGGCAGCGGCGAGCAGACCCAGCAGCAGGCACAGCCGCGACCAGGGCGAGAGCAGCGCTCTTGTGCAGCGGGCGGCGAAGCCGAGGGGTACGACGACGGCAGCGACCTGCCCCGAGGCCGCGTCCGCGGCGACCAGGGGCGGGACCGTTGTGTCGAGTTCTGCGGCGGCGAATTCCGTGGCGGCGGCCTGGGCTGCGGCCGTGGCGGTGCCCCCAGAGCGGGTGGTGGCATCGGGCATTCCGCGACACTAACCGACCGATGTGTGCGAAGGCCGTATGGTTCGTCTCATGGGCGTCACAGATTCCGGAATTCACTGTGGACAGTTGGCGTCGCCGAACAGCGTTCTCGCCGACGCGGTGTTGGAGCGGCTCACCGATGTGTATGCTGCCGCCGCGGATCCGGAGCGGGCTGCCGCGATGAGTGCCTACATGAAGGACGTCGCGCCCTTTCTCGGTCTGCCCACGCCCGTCCGCCGGACCCTCTCCCGCAGCGTCCTGGAGGGCATCCCCCGTCCCGACGAGGCCGACTGCACCGCGCTCGCACTGCGCTGCTGGGCGCTTCCGGAACGCGAGTACCACTACTTCGCCGTCGACTTCCTGCGCAGCAACGTGCGCCGGCTGTCCCCCGGATTCCTGCCCGTGGCACGCCATCTGATCTCCACGGTCCCCTGGTGGGACACGGTCGACGCACTCGCCTCGCATGTGGTGGGAGGTCTTGTGACCGCCGCTCCCGAGCTGCGGAGCGACATGGACGCGTGGATCGAGGACGACCACCTGTGGATCGCACGCACAGCCCTCCTGCACCAGCTGCGCCACAAGGAGGCGACCGACACCCGCCGCCTCTTCGCGTACTGCGTACGGCAGTCCGGCCACCCCGACTTCTTCATCAGGAAGGCGATCGGGTGGGCCCTGCGGGAGTACGCGAAGACTGACCCGGAGGCCGTGCGGGAGTTCGTGGTCTGGGAGCGCTCGCGGCTCTCCCCCCTGTCGGTGCGGGAAGCACTCAAGAACCTCTGATCCGTCCTGCCCCGGGCGTCCCGCCGAACTCGCCCTCCGGGAAAACCATTCGACGCGGGCCGGTCCTTCGACGACGATCTACAACATGTTCCGGTACGCCTTCGTCCTCGCAGCATCCGCAGTCGCGGATGCGCCGAAGGCTGCCGTCCCGATCCTCGTGGCCGCAGTCGACGGCGCCCGAAGCTGACCCTCCCCGGATCGTCCGGCGGACCCCGCAGGGGGAGGGTCGGCACGTCCTCGGGGTCCCCGTCCCGGCCGTCCACGCGACACCGGGGCCATCACTCGGCATCACGGAAGAGGCTTCGAGGTACAGCCATGCCCAAGACGGCATACGTGCGCACCAAACCGCATCTGAACATCGGCACGATGGGGCACGTCGACCACGGCAAGACCACCCTGACCGCCGCCATCACCAAGGTCCTCGCTGACCGCGGCGCCGGCGGCAGCACCCGTTACGTACCCTTCGACCGGATCGACCGGGCCCCGGAGGAGGCGGCGCGTGGCATCACCATCAACATCGCGCACGTCGAGTACGAGACGGACACCCGGCACTACGCGCACGTGGACATGCCGGGCCACGCCGACTACGTCAAGAACATGGTCACCGGCGCCGCGCAGCTCGACGGGGCGATCCTCGTCGTATCCGCACTCGACGGGATCATGCCGCAGACGGCCGAACACGTTCTGCTCGCCCGGCAGGTGGGCGTCGACCACATCGTCGTCGCCCTGAACAAGGCCGACGCTGTCGACGACGGCGAGGACACCGTGCTGACCGACCTCGTCGAGTTGGAGGTCCGCGAACTGCTCACCGCGCAGGGCTATCCCGGAGACTCCGTACCGGTGGTGCGGGTCTCCGGGCTCAAGGCCCTTCAGGGCGACCCCCGTTGGACCGCGGCGATCGACGCGCTGCTCGACGCGGTGGACACCTATGTCCCCATGCCGGAGCGGTACCTGGACGCGCCGTTCCTGCTGTCGGTGGAGAACGTGCTCACCATCACCGGCCGCGGCACGGTCGTCACGGGCGCCGTGGAGCGCGGCACGGTCCGTGTGGGCGACCGGGTCGAGGTGCTCGGCGCGGGCGTGGAGACCGTGGTCACCGGTCTGGAGACCTTCGGCAGGCCCATGGACGAGGCGCAGGCCGGCGACAATGTGGCGCTGCTGCTGCGCGGGGTGCCGCGCGACGCGGTGCGCCGCGGGCACATCGTCGCGGCGCCCGGCAGCGTCGCGCCGAGCCGCCGCTTCTCGGCGCGGGTGTACGTCTTGTCCACCCGGGAGGGCGGCCGTACGACCCCGGTTTCGACCGGTTACCGGCCGCAGTTCTACATCCGCACCGCGGATGTGGTCGGGGACGTCGACCTCGGTGAGACGGCCGTCGCCCGGCCCGGCGACACGGTCACCATGACCGTGGAACTGGGCCGCGCTGTCCCGCTGGAGCCCGGCCTCGGCTTCGCGATCCGCGAAGGCGGCCGGACGGTCGGCGCCGGGACGGTGACAGCCGTGGAGTGAGGGGCGTGTGAGCTCCAGGGGGAACCGCGGACCGGTCCGGTCCGCGGTTCCCCCGCCCCCTGCACAGGGCGAGGAGCGGCGCCGGCCCCCCGGCCCGGCACAATGGCACCGTGAGCGACTCCATACCCGTGATCCGCACCGTCGACCACGGCACCGCCAAGCTGATGCCCGACGTGGACCGTGAGCGGGCCTGGCTGCTGACGGTGGACGAAGCGCCGCAGTCGTACGTCGATCAGGACGAACCGACGCATCTGGAGTTCGAGTACACGCGCCGGCTCGGCCATGCACTCGACACGCTGGCGGAGCCGGGCCGGCCCCTGGAGGTGCTGCACCTCGGCGGAGGCGCGCTCACGCTGCCCCGCTATGTCGCCGCGACGCGGCCGGGCTCACGGCAGGACGTCGTCGAGGCCGACCGGGGACTGCTGGACCTGGTCGTGGAGCACCTGCCCCTGCCCGACGACGCCGGCATCACGCTGCACGCGGCGGACGCCCGCGGCTGGCTGGAGACCGCCGCACCGGACACCGCCGATGTCGTGATCGCGGACGTCTTCGGCGGCTCCCGCATCCCCGCGCACCTCACCACGGTGGCGTACGCACGCGCCGCGGACCGGGTGCTGCGCCCGGACGGGATCTATCTGGCCAATCTGGCCGACGCCGCGCCCTTCGCCTTCCTCCGGTCCCAACTCGCCACCTTCGCGGCGGTCTTCGAGCAGCTCGCGGTCATCGCCGAGCCCGGCGTGCTGCGCGGCCGCCGCTTCGGCAACGCCGTGCTGATCGCGGCCCACCGGCCGTTCGACGTGGCACCGCTGGCACGCCGCACCGCCGCGGACGCGTTTCCCGCCCGGGTCGAACACGGCGCGGGGCTGCGGGACTTCATGGGCGGAGCCGAGCCGGTGCACGACGAGAACGCGGTCCCCTCGCCGGAGCCGCCCGACGGGGCCTTCACCATCGGCTGACCGACCGCCGGCAGCCCGCAGGGTGCCACGGTCGCCGTGGCACCCGGTGTGCGCGGGCTCAGGACGCCGTCGGGTCGCCGTGCAGGCGTACCGTGCTGAGGATCTTCGCGATCGTCGCGTCCGGGATCTCGTCCTTCACGCCCGTGGCGCCGTAAAGGCTCCACGCGACGAAGTCTCCCGCGGAGTTCTTGAAACCGAACGTGACGGCCTTGCCGTCGGATGCGCACTTCCCCTTCTGGGGCGTGTTCTTGGACCGGGCCCAGGCGATGCTGCCCTTGATACCGGACGCCGTCGTGTACGCCTTGGCCTTCTTGTCGTACGTGACGCTCTTCTTGTCCGGCTGCGTGTAGCCGCCGTACACCCACCAGGCCACCTGGTTCACGGCGACCTCATCCGTGGTCTTCGCGCCGTTCGCGCCCTTGGTGCCCGCCGCGGCCAGCGCCTTGTCGTCCGGCCGCCCGTCCTTGTCGTCGTCCGAGGTGCACCACTTCTCCTTGAGGAATGCGGGTGCGGACATGGTGATCAGAGGCTTGCCGTCGGCCTTGGCACTGTCGTCCTCGAAACCGATCAGCAGCCCCGGCGACTTGACGTCCCAGTCCGGCGGTACGTCAAAGGCCGTGCCCCACTTGGGGTTGACGACGACCTTCCAGCCGGCGACGGTCGGCTTCTCGGTCTCGGTGCCGCGGGGGTTCTCCGACGCGGGCGCCGAAGGCGTCGTGCTCTGCGAGGCGCTGGGCGACGGCTTCGTGTTGCCCCCGGCGTTGTCGTCCTTGCCGTCGTTGCCGAGGACCAGGAAACCGGTCACCCCGGCGGCCACGACCACGGCCGTGGCCGCACCGATCGCGACGTACTTGGTCCGGTTCCCGCCGCCTCCGCCGCTCGGCGGCTTCGGCGCCCCCATGGGCGAGGGCGTCCCCCACTGCTGCGCACCGGGCTGCTGATACGGGTTCGGCTGCTGGTATCCCGGCTGCTGGTACGGGTTCGGCTGCTGGTAACCCGGCTGCTGATAGGGGTTCTGGTGCTGCGGGTTCTGCTCGCCCCCGGGCGGCTGCTGTCCTGGCCACATGGACGGTAACCCTAGTGCGGCCTGTGGCACGTTTGGGTCACCGCGCATCGTCAGACCCGTACCGGAAGCGGGAGTTGAGGATTCCGGCCCCGGCCCCGGAACGGATCAGGGTGACTTGGGCCACCACGTCGGCGGGGGGCACACCGGGGCGTGGTGGCCGGTACCCACACGCCGGTGTTCCGTACCGATCCGGAATTCCGACGGTGGAGAAAGCGCCTGGCCCGAGGCGCTTCACCCGGGCCAGGAACGAGGGAAACAGCGGGGTGGCCAGGAGCCCTACTCGTCGGTAACCTCGTCCCCATGACAATCAACAGCGCCTCGATGGGCGAGATGCTTGCCGCCACGGTCCCCATGGTGCGCACCCTGAACCTGGAGTTCGTCGAGGTGACCCCGGAGCGCGCCGTGCTCCGGCTTCCGGACCAGCCGGACTACCACAATCACCTCGGCGGTCCCCATGCGGGTGCCATGTTCACCTTGGCCGAATCCGCCAGTGGCGCCATCGTTCTCTCAGCCTTCGGCGATGAGCTCTCCCGAGCGGTGCCGCTCGCGGTGCGGGCCGAGATCGGCTACAAGAAGTTGGCCATGGGCCCCGTGACGGCCACGGCTACCCTGGGGCGCCCGACGGCCGAGGTCATCGCGGAACTCGACGCGGGCACGCGGCCGGAATTCCCGGTGAGCATCTCCATCCAGCGCGAGGACGGGGCTGTCACGGGCGAGATGACGGTTGTCTGGACGCTGCGGCCGAACGGCTGAGGGTTTTGGCTGGAGAAACCGCGCTCCCTGGCTTCGCTGCTCTGAGGCCAGGGAGCGCTCAGGGAGATCATTGACGAAGCGCCCGCGAATCAGGCATCCATCGCCGTCCGACCCCGGCATCATGTGCGCATAGATCTTGAGCGTGATCGACGGGTCCGAGTGCCCCAGCCACTTCGACACCGCCACCACCGACTCCCGGGCGCCCAACTGCACCGAAGCGAACGTGCGCGAGTCGTGGAAGCCGTCGTCCGGCGAAACCGCATGCTTCGTGCGCGGCCGAGCCCTGCTACCGTCCGATCGCCGCGGCTGCGGTATACGCGCTTCCCGCACGGCGTCGAGCTGCAACTGCAGGTAGATGCCGACGGTCTCGTTCTCGACGACCTGCTCGTCCAGCCAACGCAGGATCGCGCGGAGACGCTCGGGATCAGGGGGCAGTTCGGGCATGGGGCCGAGCCCCAGGGCGGTATCGGGTCTGCCATGCTGAGCGCGACGAAGGAGGAGATCGTGGACGAGCCGCGCATCACCCTGGTCAGCGCCGACCTGCTCTCGAAGTGGGGTTTCCACGACGGCAGCGACCCCGACGAGTGGATCGACTACTGCGACAACAACGGTCTCGACTGGGCCAAGCTGGACTTCCCGCTCGTCGAGGTCGTCCGCCGCTTCCTTCTGCCGAAGCTGGAGCAGAACGTCACGGTCGTGGAGATCGAGACGAGCCACAACCCGATTCGCGTGGAGACGATCGACGGAGTCGACGTCAGCGAGTACTGGTGGCTGGAGAGCGACTCAGGCCCGAAGCTCACCCCGGAGTACGTCGACGTGCCGCTCTCGGAGGTGGCACGGATCGCGCAGGAGCTGGCCGCGTGACCAGCCCGAGCAATTCCACTTCACCCTGACCCTGGACGGCCGCCGCACATTCGTCTCCGCTCGTCTCTGCATCGCAGAGCCCTGAAGGCGCCCTGGGTCATGATTCGCGCTGGTGGCCGGGCTGCGGAAGCCAGATGACGGTTGTCTGGACGCTGTGGGCGAGAGCCGGTCTCAAACTTGGAGGTCAGACGGGATCGGTCCCATCCGGGGGCCGACCCCGCCGCAGAGCCTGACCCTCGGGGCGTCAACTGCACCACTTTCCATGAGAGCGTCGTGCCGGTGACCGAGGCCTGGGTGATCGCTGACGGCAGCACCGTCCCCGTGGCGTCCGAGGCGGTACCGGCGACTCTGCGGTCGAGGATCGGCAAAGGGCAGCTTGAGACGTGGCTGACCAGTTCGTACGGCCGATCGCTGGCCTTCGTGACGAACATCGAGCGCGCGATGGTGATGCTCCTCGGCGGCGAAGGCGATCCCGGCGAGCACGCTGTGCATCCAGGGGCCCCTGGGTGGAGTGAGGGGTTTCGTCCTCGCCAATGGGCAACATGACGAGTACCCGGACGAGGACACCGTGCCGAGCGGCGACGCGTTCAGGATCGTGGAGCACATCGTCGGCAAGGGGTCCTGGCCTCCGTACGCCCGATGGGTGTCCGATCGCTGACCGGCAGGCTGCCGCCGGGCCAGGACAAGCCAGACAAGGATGGCGGCGACGGCGAGCCCGCTGCGCAGGCGCTGACGCAGCCGGAACGTCCTTCCGCGAGGCGTCGTCGGGGGTGGCCGAACCGGTAGGCTTCCCGGGGGCCGGCCCGAGCGGGCGTGCCCACGGAGAACGCGGACGCGAATCGGAGAGGAACCGACTGTGCACGTCCAGGAATGGCTCGACACGGTGCCCGCGGTCGCCGTCTACGCCGTGGTGGCGCTGGTCATCGGCGTGGAGAGTCTGGGCATTCCGCTGCCGGGCGAGATCGTCCTGGTGTCTGCCGCGCTGCTCTCCTCCCAGCACAGCGGCATCAATCCCGTGATCCTGGGCGCCTGCGCGAGCCTCGGCGCCGTGGTCGGCGACTCCATCGGCTACGCCATCGGGCGCAAGGGCGGACGGCCGCTGCTCGCCTGGCTCGGGAACAAGTTCCCCCGACACTTCAGCGAGGGCCATGTCGCGACCGCCGAGCGCTTCTTCGAGAAGTGGGGCATGTGGGCGGTCTTCTTCGGCCGCTTCATCGCCCTGCTGCGGATCTTCGCCGGTCCGCTCGCCGGTGTCCTGCGCATGCCCTACTGGAAGTTCCTGATCGCCAACCTCCTCGGTGGCGTGGTCTGGGCCGGCGGTACCACCGCGGTCATCTACTACGTCGGAGTGGTCGCCGAGTCCTGGCTCAAGAAGTTCTCGTGGGTGGGGCTCGTAGCGGCGCTGCTCATCGGGCTCGCCTCGATGCTGATCGTGAGGCGCAAGGCGAAGAAGGCGACGCAGGAGAGGGAGGCGGCCGAACGGGAAGCCGTCCCGGCCGCCGAGTGAGGTCAGGGCTTCTCGTGCACGTCTCGATGCGCCCTTGCCAGGTCCGCGTACATCGTGCCGTTCAGCGTGACGACTTCGCGCTCCTCGGGCGTCAGTTCACGCTTGACCTTCGCGGGTACGCCCGCCACGAGTGAGCCCGGGGGTACGCGCATGCCCTGCGGCACCAGCGCCTGCGCCGCGACCAGCGAACCCGCGCCGATCACCGCGCCGTTGAGCACCGTGGCGCCCATCCCGACCAGGCAGTCGTCCTCGACGGTGGCGCCGTGCACCACGGCGTTGTGCCCGATGGAGACTCGCTCGCCGACGGTCACCGGGAAGCCCGGGTCGGCGTGCAGCGTGCAGTTGTCCTGCACATTGCTGCTCGCACCGACGGTGATCCGCTCGACGTCGCCACGGAGCACCGCGCCGTACCAGACGCTGGCGCCCGCGTGCAGCGTGACGTCTCCTATCACCACGGACGTGGGTGAGACGAACGCCTCCTGATCCACCTTGGGGTCCTTGCCGCCGATGCCTGTGATCAGGGCCTTGTGCGTCATCGCCGTCTCCTCGTGGTCGGTTCACCGGCACGGTACGCCATCGGTGGGGTGAAGATCACAGCCGTCCCTACTCATGAGTACCCCCGGCGCCGACTACGGTGTGCGGGTGCCCAGAAGCAAGAACACGTTCTCGTCATGGCGCCGCGGCCTCGCGCAGCGCGCCGTCCACGCGGGCTGGGCCTGGGCGCAGCGCCGGGGGGCCGTGACCGCGGAGCAGCCCGGGCGGTTCCGCTTCGGTGCGATGGGCGTGGGCACCAGGCTCGCCTTTCCGCTCGGCACCGTGTTCGGCGAACCCTGGATCCATCTCGGCGCGCACTGCATCATCGGCGAGCAGGTCACCCTGACCGCCGGGCTGATGCCCGATCTCGATCTCGGCCCCGACCCGATCCTGCGCATCGGCGACGGCGTCGTCCTGGGCCGCGGCAGCCATGTCATCGCCGACACCGAGGTCACCATCGGCAGCGACTGCTACTTCGGTCCGTACGTCTATGTGACCTCCACCAACCACTCGTACGACGATCCGCACCAGCCCATCGGCAAGCAGTGGCCGCGGATGGAGCCGGTGGAGATCGGCCCGGGGTGCTGGATCGGGACGGGCGCCGTGATCCTGCCGGGCGCCCGGATCGGACGGAACGTGGTGGTGGCGGCCGGGGCGGTCGTACGCGGAGCCGTACCCGACCATGCGGTGGTGGCCGGGGCCCCGGCACGGGTCGTGCGGCGCTGGACCCCCGATACCGGCTGGCAGCCGCCGCTGCGGACTCCCGCTCCGGTGCCGATACCCGACGGGGTCACCCCCGAGCAGTTGCAGGCGCTGTCGCAACTGGACGAGGGGGACATCGCCCGGCTCGCGGAGCTGGAGGCCGAGTCGTGACTCAGCCGGTGGCCAGCAGCACCGTGCCGACCAGCGCGAGGCCCGCGCCGGCCGCCTGCACAGCGCGCAGCCGCTCGCTGAGGAAGCCTCGCGCGGCGAGCGCCGTGACCACCGGGTAGAGCGAGGCGAGGACCGCGGCCACGGTCACCGGGCCGTGCTGGGCGGCGAGCGCGTAGGTGCCGTTGGCGGCCACGTCCGCCAGACCGACGAACGCGAGCGCGGGCAGCGAGCGCCATGGGAAGCCCTCGCCCGGGAGCGCGGCGGCACCGCGCCGCACGGAGGCGTACAGGGCGGCCCCGCCCACGGCGACATTGGTGACGCGCTGGACGAAGAGCGCCAGGAGCAGCCCGGTGACCGTGGTCGACGCCTCCGCGATCAGGGCGAACACCGTGCCGAAGCCGAGTGCCGCGACCAGCGTGAGCAGGATCGCGCGCCGCTGCACCGGCGCGCCTCTGAGCTGGGGCCCGCCCGCGAGCACCACCCCGGACAGGGCGACCGCGATGCCGGTGGCCTGCAGCAGCCCCGGACGCTCGCCGAGGACGAGCCCGACGCCGACGGGAACGGCCACGCTCAGGGTGGCGAGCGGTGAGACGACCCCCATCGGGCCCAGAGCGAGTGCCTGGTAGAAGGAGAGCAGGGCGATCGGCCCGACCAGGCCCGCGGCGAGCGCGAACCAGAGCCGGGGTCCCGCCTCGCCGAAGCCGCCGGTCGCCACCACGAGCGCGCCGAGGACGGTCGCGGCGACGGCCTGGGAGACGACGACCACGGTCAGCGCCGGAATCCGCCGGGTCAGCAGCCCGCCGCCGAAGTCGGCCAGGCCCCACAGGAGGCTCGTGGCCAGGGCGAAGAGTGCTGTCATGGACCGCCTCGCAGTACAGTTCAGTGAACGATCGGGTGCACCACACCATAGTTCATTGAATTAAACTCTGTCATACACAATATTGGACGGAAAGTGTCGGACCTCGACCTGCTGACTCAGTCCCTGGCGCGCAACGTCAAGCGCTGGCGTACCGAGCGGGGCTTCACGCTGGAGGCGCTCGCCGCCCGCGCCGGAGTCAGCCGCGGCATGCTCATCCAGATCGAGCAGGCGCGTACCAATCCGAGCATCGGCACCGTCGTGAAGATCGCCGACGCACTCGGCGTCAGCATCACCACGCTGCTCGACTACGAGCAGGGCCCCAAGGTCCGCATCGTCCCGGCCGAGCAGGCCGTGCGCCTCTGGCACACCGACGCGGGCAGCTACAACCGCCTTCTCGCGGGCACCGAGGCGCCCGGACCGCTGGAGATGTGGGACTGGCACCTGATGCCCGGCGACCACAGCGCCTCGGACCCACATCCCTCCGGGACGGTGGAACTCGTCCATGTCACCGCCGGCGAACTGTCCCTCACGGTCGACGGCGTCCTCTACGTCGTCCCCACGGGTGCCAGTGCCTCCTTCGAGGCCAACACCCCGCACATCTACGGCAACGACGGCGACGGCCCGACGGAGATGGTGATGGCGATCTCGGTGCCGCCCGTGCGCTGAGACGCCCGTACGGCCATGGGCGTACGGCTGTTAGCGTGCGCCCATGCGCGCACCCATCGGAGACTTCGACAACGCCAGGCCCGCCCCCGACTGCCTCGACGAGCTCGCTCGCCCGGTGGCGGACGCCCTGCGCACTTGGACCGGTAGTGTGCCCGCCGAGCGGATCGTCTACGTCGACACCGAGCCCGAGTGGGCCGACACCGCGGTCTTCCTGGAGCACTACGGCAAGGACCTGCTCGACACGTCCGCCAACTGCGTGGTGGTCGCGGGCAAGCGCGGCAGCGAGACGACCCTGGCCGCCTGCATGGTCCTGTTCACCACTCGCGCCGACGTGAACGGCGTCGTCCGCCGTCAACTGGGTGCGCGCAAGGCGTCCTTCGCGCCGATGGAGACGGCGACGGGGGAGAGCGGGATGGAGTACGGCGGCATCACGCCGATCGGACTGCCCCGCACCTGGCCGGTGCTGGTGGACTCGGCGGTCGCCGACCTGCCGTACGTGCTGGTCGGCAGCGGTAGGCGCCGCGGCAAGCTGCTGGTGCCGGGCAAGGCGCTCGCCGAACTGGCGAACGCGGTGGTGCTGGAGGGGCTCGGCGTCTGACGGCCCTCCGGGCCGGCGCCCCCGGGTGTGAGCGCTGCGCCTGGGAGGACAGGGCCCGCCCGGCCTGGGAGAGGCTGCGTCGCCCCGGGCCGGGACCCTGGTGTGAGCGCTGCGCCTGGACAGGCTCGGCTGGCCCGGGAAGGGCCCATGGTGTGAACGCCCAGCCCGGGACAGGATGCGTACAACCCCGGGACGGGGCCCTGGTGTGAGCGCCCGCCTGGACAGGCCTGTCCGCCCGGGAAGGGGCCCCTGGTGTGAGCGCCCAGCCCGTGCAATCCCGGGACGGGGCCGCCCCCTTGGGGCAGGGCAGCCTGTGAAGGGCCGCTGGTGTGAGCGCCCGGCCCCGGAGAGGGCCCGGCGCGGCCCCGGGACAGGCCCGCCCCGTTCGGGGCAGGGCAGCCAACGTAGCCCGGACAGGCCCGCCCGTCCCGGGAAGGGGCCCACGGTGTGAGCGCCTGGCCTGGTTCGTGCCCCTGGCGTGAGCGCTCCGCGCGAAGCCAGCACCCCCGGTGTGAGCGCCCGGCCCGTGACGGGGCCCGCGCAGCCCGGGGACTGGGCCCGCCCCGATCGGGCAGCAGCCCGCGCAACTCCGGGACAAGACCCACCCCGCCCGAGGCGGGCCCCCGCGCGTCAGCCCACAGTGCGGTCGTGATGCGCCAGAACCAGATGCGGATCCGTTTCGCCCGGTGCCGGGGCCGGGTCGGCGTGGACCAGGGCCGCGGTGAGCTTCGGGACCGCGTGCAGCAGGGCGTGTTCGGCCTCGACCGCGATGGCGTGCGCGTGGCGCACGCTGACCTCGCCGTCGACCACGACCGCCACCTCGGCGCGCAGACGGTGCCCGATCCAGCGCAGCCGCAACTCGCCCACCTCACGTACGCCCGGCACCGCGCGCAGCGCCAGCTCGGCCCGGTCCACCAGGGCCGGGTCGACGGCGTCCATCACCCGCCGGAACACCTCGCGGGCCGCGTCCCGCAGCACCACCGCGCTCGCTGCGGTGATCGCCAGGCCCACGACCGGGTCGGCGAGCTGCCACCCCAGCGCCGCCCCGCCCGCGCCGAGGAGCACCGCGAGCGAGGTGAACCCGTCCGTGCGCGCATGCAGCCCGTCGGCCACGAGAGCGGCCGAGCCGATCTCACGGCCCACCCGGATCCGGTGCCGGGCGACCCACTCGTTGCCGACGAATCCGATGACCGCCGCCGCGGCCACGGCCGGGATGTGCTGTACCGGGCGTGGGTCCAGCAGCCGGTCGACCGCAGCCCAGGCGGCGAACGCGGCGGAGGCGGCGATGGTCAGCACGATCACGATTCCGGCGAGGTCCTCGGCACGGCCGTACCCGTAGGTGAAACGGCGCGTGGCCGCACGCCGGCCCAGGACGAAGGCGACGCCGAGCGGTACGGCGGTCAGGGCGTCGGCGGCGTTGTGCACCGTGTCGCCGAGCAGCGCGACGGATCCGGACAACACGACGACGGCCGCCTGGGCCAGTGCCGTCCCCCCGAGTACGGCCAGCGAGACCCACAGCGCCCGCATGCCCCGAGCGGAGGACTCCAGCGCGGAGTCGAGCTTGTCGGCGGTCTCGTGGGAGTGGGGGACAAAGAGGTGCCGGAGGCGGGGCAAGGGCCCGTTACGGTGCGCGTGGCCGTGGCCGTGACCGTGGCCGTGACCGTGGCCGTGCGGGTGGTGATGCGGACGGGCCTGATCGAGATCGTGACCGGGCGCTCTGTCGTGCTCGTGCCCCGCGTGTTCGTGTCCCATCCGAAGGCCCCTTCCGCCGCGCGGCAGTGGACGCGTCCGCCCCCACAGGGCCATTATGTGCGTATGAGCGCACGCATGCACCTATCACCTGCGGACGATGCGCAGCCGCGCACGGATGGCGCGGCCGGCGACCATCCCCGCACCCCTGGCGAGGAGCAGTTCGCGCTCGCTGCCGAGTTGCTCGCCCTGCTTGGCGACCGCACCCGTCTCGCCCTGCTGCACGCCCTGACCGGTGGGGAGGCGGATGTCTCCACGCTCACAGAAGCGTGCGGCGCGGCCCGGCCGGCGGTCAGTCAGCATCTGGCGCGGCTGCGGCTCGCAGGACTGGTCCAGACGCGCAAGGAGGGCCGCAGGGTGATCTACTGGCTGCGCGACGGCCATCTGCGCAGGGTCGTGGACGAGGCTCTCAGCCTCGCCGACCACCGGCTCACCGACCGTCCGGCGCACGACTGACGGGTGCGCACGGCGCCGTGGCCGCAGGACGCGCGTGACGCCGTACCCGAACCCCCGGCCGCCGAATGCCGAAGGACGCGTCACCCGGGCTGGGTACGAGCCGGGTGAGTGACGTAAAGGCGCCCGCGTCGGGCGCCCTTACGCGACACCGGCCGTCGGCGGCCGGCAGTGCGTGCTCCTGCCGAGTGAGGCCCAGACGCGAAGTCGCACCGAGGTCGGGCGCGCCCACACAGCCTCCCGTTCGGGCAGGTGCCCCCGGCCCGGCGCTCGTTCACCGGGTGTTGTCGTCCTCGCCCGCTTCCAGCAGGTTGGCCGCCGCACCCACGATGCTGGGATCGGGGCTGCCGACGACCTCCTTGTCCTTGTCGCTGTAGTCGAAGCGGGCCAGGACGCTGCGCATCGCCTCCACCCGCGCCCGCTTCTTGTCGTTGCTCTTCACCACGGTCCACGGCGCGTAACCGGTGTCCGTCTCGCGGAACATGGTGACCTTGGCGGCGGTGTAGTCGTCCCAGCGGTCCAGGGAGGCAAGGTCCATCGGGCTGAGCTTCCACTGCCGTACGGGGTCGACCTGACGGATCGTGAAACGGGTGCGCTGCTCGCTCTGCGAGACGGAGAACCAGAACTTCACGAGGTCCACGCCGTCGTCCACCAGCATCCGCTCGAACAGCGGCGCCTGGCGCATGAAGCGGTGGTACTCGTCGTCCGTGCAGAAGCCCATCACGCGTTCGACTCCGGCCCGGTTGTACCAGGACCGGTCGAACATCACTATCTCGCCCTCGGTCGGCAGGTGTTCGACGTAACGCTGGAAGTACCACTGCCCGCGCTCGCGCTCGGTCGGCTTCTCCAGAGCCACCACCCGGGCGCCGCGCGGGTTGAGGTGCTCGGTGAAACGTTTGATCGTCCCGCCCTTGCCGGCCGCGTCGCGGCCCTCGAAGACGATCACGAGACGGCGGCCGGACTCCTTGATCCAGCTCTGCAGCTTCAGCAGTTCGATCTGCTGGAGCCGCTTGTGCCACTCGTACTCCTTGCGCTCCATCCGCTGGTCGTACGGGTAGTTCTCCCGCCACGTGTCCACCGGGCTGCCGTCGGGGCGAAGCAACACCGGATCGTCGTGGTCGGTGTAGTCGACCCGCAGGCCTTCCGTCACCAAAGGTGTCATCACGTCCTCCCTGCCTGCTCTCTCAGTGGAACTGCGGCACGATCAGATAGATTCCGTACGCGACCGCGGCGGCACAGGCCAGGAAGCAGAGCCCCGCCTGGGCGATGCCGACGGCATGAGTGCCGCCGTCCCGCTCGCGGGCGTGCTCGACCTGTGCCAGGCCGAGCACGCCGAGCGCGAAGACGACGACCACACCGACGGTAACTCCGATGCTGACCGCGGTGACCTCGCCGAGGGCTGTCCAGTCAAGGTGCATGTCTCGTATTCTTCCTGGCTCAGGCGGCGGTGCCGACGCTCGTGGGGGCGGTGGCGCGAACGGTGACCTCGTGGCTGTCGTTCACGTTGTGGGCGTGTACCGGGTTGCGGCGCGAGGCGACGACGATGAAGGCGGCGACGGCGGCGGCGACGAGGGCGATCACCACGGTTCCGGCGTTCCCGCCGTGTTTCACCACGGCGGCGGACACTCCTCCGACCAGCGCCGCCGACGGGAGGGTGATCAACCATGCGATCACCATGCGGCCCGCGGTGCCCCAGCGCACCTCGGCGAGCCGTCGCCCGAGTCCCGCGCCGAGGATGCCGCCGGAGCAGACCTGCGTGGTGGACAGGGCGAAACCGAGGTGGGCCGAGGTGAGGATGACGGTGGTGGACGCTGCCTCGGCGGCGAAGCCCTGCGGCGACTGGATGTCCGTGAGCCCCTTGCCCATCGTGCGGATGATCCGCCAGCCACCCAGATAGGTGCCGAGCCCGATGGCGAGGCCGGCCGTCGCGATCACCCACACGGGAGGACCGGCGTCATGTCCCAGTGCTCCCGCGGAGATCAGCGTGAGCGTGATCACGCCCATCGTCTTCTGCGCGTCGTTGGTGCCGTGCGCGAGGGAGACGAGCGAGGCGGAGGCGATCTGCCCGAGGCGGAAGCCCTTGGTCACCGACTCCTTGCGGCCCCGGGCCGTGATCTTGTAGGCGAGGTAGGTGGCCAGCAGCGCCGCGAGACCGGCGACGACGGGCGAGGCGAACGCCGGGACCAGCACCTTCTCGACAACCTTGTCAAAGTGCACGCCGTTGCTGCCGGCGCCCACCCATACGGCGCCGATCAGACCACCGAACAGCGCGTGCGAGGAACTCGACGGCAGTCCGACGAGCCAGGTGAGTAGATTCCACAGGATCGCGCCGACCAGCCCGGCGAAGATCATCCCGGGTGTCACCAGGGTGTCGTCCACGATGCCGCCCGAGATGGTCTTCGCCACCTCGGTGGACAGAAAGGCGCCGACGATGTTCAGCACGCCGCTGATCAGGACCGCGGTTCTCGGCTTGAGGGCGCCGGTGGCGATGGATGTGGCCATCGCGTTGGCGGTGTCATGGAATCCGTTCGTGAAGTCGAAGGCCAGTGCCGTGACGATGACGGCGGCCACGAGGAACGTGATGTGGTCCATTCCCCGATCTAAGCAACCCGAGACGTACTGACGGAGAATCACAAGCGAAGCGGAACCGTGTGTCTGATGGGCGAACAGGCACCGGATGCACAGCCGGTCAAGGGTGTAGGGAAGCCCCTGCGGGGTACGCGGTCGACTCACGGTGGCACGGTGCGGTCCCGGTGGGGTGCGGAGACGGCCGTGGGCCAGAACCCTCGGGGGTTCTGGCCCACGGCCGGTCACGCACGGGGCGCCGACGAGCCGGATCCCCTAGGGATCAGGCGGCGGCGGGGGCGGCCTGCGAGAGCTGGTCGATGACCTTGGTCAGGCCCTCGACGACCTCGGCGTCGTCGGCCGGGTGGGTCTCGGCGAAGCGGGTCACGGAGCCGGGGATGGACAGCTTGGCCTCCTCGACGACGGTGCCGCCGGCGATGCCCACGGCCTTGCGGGCCTCGTCCTGCGCCCACACACCGCCGTACTGGCCGAAGGCCGTGCCGACCACCGCGACCGGCTTGCCGACCATGGCGCCGGCGCCGTACGGGCGGGACAGCCAGTCGATCGCGTTCTTCAGAACGGCCGGGATGGTGCCGTTGTACTCGGGCGAGAACAGCAGCAGGGCGTCGGCCTGGTTGGCGGCGGCACGCAGCGTGGCCGCGGCGGCGGGCACGTTGCCCTCGACGTCGATGTCCTCGTTGTAGAAGGGCACCTCGGCCAGACCCTCCTGGAGCACCACCTCCACGCCCTCGGGGGCGTGCTTGACGGCGGCCTCGGCGAGCTGGCGGTTGTGGGAACCGGCGCGAAGGCTGCCGACGAGGGCGAGGATGCGTACGGACATGGCGTTAACTCCCAGAATCTACGATCAGCACGAACGGAACGACTGAGTCCGTTGAATGTTGTACCACTTTAACCGGACCTCGGTCCACTTTCTATCATGTCAAACGGACCACGGTCCGATTGTCTTCCCGGGGCGCTAGGCTGATCTCATGACCGAGCCGCTTCCGCACTTCCCCGCGCCGCCGGACGACCGGGGCCCCGCGGACCTCAGCCTCATGCCGAGTGGTGAGCGCGCCCAACTGCGCGCCGACGCCGCGCGCAACCGCACCCGCCTGCTGGAAGTGGCCGCCCGCCTGGCCGCCGAGCGCGGCATCGCGAACGTGACCATGGAGGCCATCGCCTGTGGCGCCGGGGTTGGAAAGGGCACGGTCTTCCGTCGGTTCGGCGACCGCACCGGCCTCCTGGTGGCGTTGCTCAGCCATCAGGAGGAGCAGTTCCAGGCGGCCCTGATCTCAGGACCGTCGCCGGTCGGCCCGGGGGCGCCCGCGGTGGAGCGGCTGCACGCCTTCGGCTCGGCCCTCATGCGCCACGAGCAGGCACACCGGGATCTGTATCTGGCCGCCCACGCGGAGCCGGGCCGCATTCGTACGAGTCCGCCGTACCAGTTCCGGCTGGCCCACGTCTGCATGCTGCTGCGCGAGGCGCGCGCCGACGGCGACATAGACCTCGTCGCGCACACCCTGCTCGCCTACCTGGAGACGGTGTTCGTCGACCACCTGGTCACCGGCCGCGGGATGTCCATGGAGCGCCTCGAGGTCGGCTGGTACGACCTGGTCGACCGGTTCACCGGCCGATGTAGCGGCTGACGTCCCTTCGAGCCTTCGAGGGCCCGAAGATGGTGGCCATGACCCCTCCCAGCAGAAGAGCCGAGATGTTCGTCGCCGCCGGGCCGGATCCCCGTCCCCTCGGCCCCGCCACGGGCGGCGAACGCACCCTCCTGCGCGATTTCCTCGCCGCCCAGCGCACCACGCTGGAACTCAAGTGCCAGGGTCAGCAAACGCAGTTGTCGCAGCGCTCCGTGGCGCCGTCCACCCTCTCCCTGCTCGGCCTGGTCCGGCACCTCGCCGACGTCGAACGCCGGTGGTTCCGGTGTGCCTTGGCCGGTCAGGACGCACCGCCCAGGTTCTCCTCGCCCGCCGACCCCGACGGGGACTTCACCGGGGCGATCCCCGACCCGGAGGTGGTCCTCCAAGCCTGGGAGGCCTGGCGTGCCGAGGTCGCCTTCGCCGAAGCCTTCGCCGCCGACGCGCCGCACCTCGACGTCGAAGGCCATGACTCCTGGCGTGGCACGGTCTCGCTCCGCTGGGTACTCATCCACATGATCGAGGAGTACGCCCGTCACAACGGGCACGCGGATCTGCTGCGGGAGCGCATCGACGGGGCAGTCGGCGTGTGAGGAGCGCCTACGCGGGCGTGTGCGGAGCGCCTATCCGGGGTGTGTCTCGAGGCTAGGACGTTTGTGCAGGTCAGCGGCTTATTATCGGACATGACAATGGTCACCGATGCAGCCTTTGCCGAAGGGCCCCGCGATGCGTTTCACTGCGATCAGGGCACCCGATGCAAGGGAGAGGGCGGACCAGATGAGCGACCACGGCCATGGGCACGGCGTGGGAGGCCACGCCGGGCACTCCCACGGTGTGTCCGCGGACGCCGACCGCCGCTGGCTGGCCCTCGCGCTGGCCCTGATCACCGTGTTCATGGCGGTCGAGGTCGTCGTCGGTGTCCTCGCCGGCTCCCTGGCCCTGATCTCCGACGCGGCCCATATGCTCACCGACGCCGCGTCCATCGTGCTCGCCCTCGTCGCGATGCGGCTCGCTGCTCGTCCTGCCCGCGGCGGTTTCACCTATGGGCTCAAGCGCGCGGAGATCCTCTCCGCCCAGGCGAACGGCCTCACGCTGCTCCTGCTGAGCGTCTGGCTGGCGTACGAAGCCGTACGGCGCCTCATCGCCCCACCGGCAGTCGTCGGGGGAGCGATGCTGGTCACCGCCCTCGTCGGCATCGTCGTGAACGTGGCCGCGGCCTGGTGCATCTCGAAGGCCAACCGCACCTCACTGAACGTCGAGGGTGCGTACCAACACATCCTGAACGACCTCTTCGCCTTCATCGGCACCGCGGTCGCCGGTCTGGTCGTCGTCCTGACGGACTTCCAGCGCGCCGACGCGGTCGCCACGCTCGTGGTCGTGGTGCTGATGGTGAAGGCCGCGTACGGGCTGCTGCGCGACTCCGGTCGCATCTTCCTGGAGGCGGCGCCCGCCGACGTGGACCCGGACGCGCTCGGCGACCGGCTCGTCGCCCGGGCCGACGTCGTCGAGGTGCACGACCTGCACGTGTGGGAGATCACCTCCGGCCAGGCCGCGCTGTCCGCACATGTCCTGGTCGAGCCCGGCCGCGACTGCCACGCCGTCCGCCGTGATCTCGAGGACGTCCTGCGGCACGACTACGGCATCACTCACACCACCCTCCAGGTCGACCATGCTCCCGAGCAGGTCCTCCAGTTGGCGCTGCCGGGCGACCGGAAGAGGGCGGACGACGCGGATGCCCACTGCGAGGCCCCGCACGGCCCGGTGCACCGGGAGGAGCCGCACCACCACTGACGGGCACTGCCGTGCCCGTCCCGTCTTGACCGTCTCTTTTGCCGATTACCTCTGATGCAGAGGTAATCTTGCGGATGTGGGATCGGAAGACTTCACCGACGATTTGTCGGACGCGCTCGTCGGCGTGCAGCGGCTGATCCGGCGGCGGCTGCGCCGCGGGATCAGTGCGCCGCGGCTGCGCGGTGCCGAGGTGGAGCTGTTGCGCCTCGTCGCGACGCGGCCGGGCATCGGGGTGTCGGACGCCGCGAGGGAGCTGTATCTGGCGGGAAACTCCGTCTCGACGCTCGTCAACCAGTTGGTGCGGGACGGCTATCTGGTCCGCGAGACGGACCCGGCCGACCGGCGGGCCGCGCGACTGCTGCCCACGGAAGCCGCGGAGGCGCGGCTGAGGGATTGGCGGGAGCGGCGCACGGCACTCGTGCGCCGCCAGGTGGCCCGCCTCGACGAGGTGGATCGCAAGGCGCTGGAAGCGGCCCTTCCGGCCCTGCGCAAGCTGGCGGAGAACCTGCACGAGGAGGCCGAGGAGATATGAAGCGCAGCGCAACGGACGGCGAGACCCCGAAGGTCGACGCGGTCACCTGTGCCGGACTCCGCTACTCCTTCGGGGAGACCACCGCGGTCGACGGGCTCGACCTCTCCGTCGGCGACGGCGAGGTGTTCGGACTGCTCGGCCCGAACGGAGCGGGCAAGACTACGGCGATCCGCTGTCTCACCACCCTGCTCCCGGTCCCGGCGGGCATGGTTCGCGTCTTCGGTCACGACGCGACCCGTGAGCGCATGGACGTACGGCGCCTGCTGGGCTACGTACCGCAGCAGCTCTCCGCAGACTCCGGGCTCACCGGCCGGGAGAACGTCGCCCTGTTCGCCCGCGTGTTTGACGTGTCCCGGCGTGAGCGGGCCCGGCGCGTGGAGCAGGCGCTCGCGGCCGTCGACCTGACCGCCGCCGCCGACCGGCTGGCGAAGACGTACTCCGGCGGCATGGTCCGCCGGCTCGAACTCGCCCAAGCCCTGGTGAGCGCGCCCAGGCTGCTGATCCTCGACGAGCCGACGATCGGCCTGGACCCGATCGCCCGGACCAACGTGTGGGACCACATCAACGCCGTGCGGGCCGCCACCGGCATGACCGTCCTCGTCACCACCCACTACATGGACGAGGCCGACCAATACTGCGACCGGGTCGCTCTCATGCACCGCGGTCGCGTCCGTGCCCTCGGCACGCCCGACGAGCTGAGGAGCGGCCTTCGGGAGCGGCTCGGCACCGATGGCCCGCTGCCGACGCTGGAGGACGTCTTCCGGGACGTCGCCGGCAGTGGACTCGACGACCAGTCAGGAGACTTCCGCGATGTCCGAAGCACCCGCCGCACCGCGTCCCGTGTCGGCTGATCCCGCGCGCGAGGTGGAGCTCGACCTGCTGCTGGCCCCGCCGCGGGCCCGGACCGGCTGGAAGGTGCTGCCGGCCCGGGTCGGCGCGATGTGCGCGGTCGAGCTGCAGAAACTGCGCCACGACCGCACCGAGCTGTACACCCGCGCCATCCAGCCGGCGCTGTGGCTGCTGATCTTCGGCGAGACCTTCACCCGGATCAGGGCGATCCCCACCGGCGGCATCCCATACCTGGACTACCTGGCCCCCGGCATCATCGCCCAGTCCGCGATGTTCATCGCCATCTTCTACGGCATCATGATCATCTGGGAGCGTGACGCCGGGATCCTCACCAAGCTCCTGGTCACACCGACCCCGCGGGCGGCGCTCATCACCGGCAAGGCCTTCGCCGCCGGGGTCAAGGCGCTGATCCAGGCGGTCGTGGTCGTCCTGATCGCGGCGGTCCTCGGCGTGGCGATGACCTGGAACCCGCTGCGACTGCTGGGCGTCGCAGTGGCCGTCGTCCTGGGCTCGGCCTTCTTCTCCTGCCTGTCCATGACGATCGCGGGCATCGTGCTCACCCGCGACCGTCTGATGGGCATCGGCCAGGCGATCACCATGCCGCTGTTCTTCGGCTCCAACGCCCTCTACCCCGTGTCCGTCATGCCCGGCTGGCTGCAGGCCATCAGCAAGGTCAACCCCCTCAGTTACCAGGTCGACGCGCTGCGCGGACTCCTCCTCGGCACACCCTCCCACCTGCTGGCCGACTTCGGCGTCCTGGCGCTGGCCGCGGCCCTGGGTATCACCTCGGCCTCGTCGCTGCTGGGGCGGCTGGCCCGCTGAGCCCGCGGTCACCGCTTCTTCCAGAACGCCATCAGATCGGCAAGGGCCCTGATGATCTCGGGACGCTCCGCCGCCTCCGCCTGGCGCAGGCTGATGAGGAGTGACAGCAGGATCATGACGACGAAGAGTCCGACCGCATAGAGGATGAGCTGCGGAGCGGCGACGGCCACTTGCTCCAGCACGGTCCACATGGTGCCTCCCGGACGGTCCCGTCCGCCGCCTCCGAGAGGCTTCGCCCTGACGCGAAGACCTCAGCGGAGGCAGGCGGACGCCTGTCATCACCCAGCACCCGCCGACTGCGAACCCCGGTGGCGTGGTGCGGGAGGGAAGGCACGTCCTCACCGAGGAAGCCTTCCTGTACCCGGTCGGCATGGTGTGGCGCTCGTACCTCGAGCGGCTCGGCGCCACGACCGCGTCGTCCTGCTCCGTGAGTTCGGCGGGGACGGCGTCATCGAGTCCGGCGAGTCGGCGCCCTGCGCGGCCCCGTCTCGTCGACGCTGGCGGTGCGGGGCAGACCCCTCGACACCGCCTGACCAGTAGCTTCGCAAGATCGACCATAGTCGCGAGGACAACCTGGACCCGCCTGACCCGCACATCCGTTCACTCGTTGGGTCCTCACGGCCCGGCCATACGGGTGGCCCGGCGCCGGCCCGTGGGCCGGCGCGGCCACCGGGACACGGACTAGTGCAGGGACGGAATCTCGATCGCCGGGCAGCGGTCCATGACCATCTCGAGACCCGCGTCGCGCGTCCGCTCGTACGCCGCCTCGTCGAGCACGCCGAGCTGGAACCAGACGGCCTTGGCGCCCTTCGCCACGGCTTCATCGGCGACCGCGCCGGCAAGATCGCTGTTCACGAAGACATCGACGACATCGACGTCGAACGGAATGGCGTCGAGAGATGGGTAACCCTGTTCCCCGTGCACCGTCTCGGCCTTCGGGTGAACCGGGACGATCCGCTTGCCGAAGCGCTGAAGGACCTGGGCGACTCGGTAGGCGGCGCGCTGCTCGTTCGAGGAGAGACCGACGATCGCCCAGGTGTCACCGAGTTCGGTCAGGATCTTGCGGACTGTCTCCGTCTCACTGTGCATGCTCTGCCTCCGCTGGGTCGATGTTCGCCGCAGACGGAAACGACCTTCGACTGTGTGCCATTCCCGGCGGCTCCCGGAGAGTGAGGAGAGCGGGAGGAAGGTGAGTAAGAGGGGGAGGGGATCCACTCCTCCTCTCACCGAGGTCCGATCCCTCCAGACGTGTCGACCGACCCTGCGAGGCCTGGGCCCGGGCCCAGGCAGCATGCGCACAGCGGGAGACGGGAGCGACCCGGCTCAGAGTGCGGCACGGCACTTACCGAGTGATCTAGGCTGTTGTGAGATCAAGCCCCCGGCGCGCGTGGTCTCTGTGCAGGAAACTGCGCGGAACATGCATCCTTGAGCACGGGACATCGTCGTCCAGCGTGCCCTCGCCCCTGGTCCAGCATCGCCTGGCGGTGCCCCGATGCGGCCGGTTTCGACTGGGGAGAGGTACCGAGTCCTGCGGGGATCGCGGGCCACGTTTCGGATCTCGGCCTCGTCGTCGCCGGCGACATCGTCTACAACGGTGTCCACCCCTACCTGGCCGGCGGCGAAAAGGCCCGCCCGCTCGCTGAGCGGCGAAACCACTGGATCGCTGTCATCGACAAGATCGCTGCTGTCGACCGCGCGTCGTCGTCTCGGGGCACAAGGCCCCACCTCTTCCCCGGCACAACCGTCAACGACCGGGCACCTCGAGTGGTAGCCAGTGACCTGCGGAAGAGGTCCGCGGTTCGGTACGGGAGGCGGGGACGCGGAGGTGATGGCCGTCGCCGTTGACCGGTGCGGTGCCGCAGCGCTTCGACGAGAAGCCGCTGCGGCACCCGCGGAGGCCGGACGGATCTCTGCCCGGGACGCTCGGCGAACTGGTCCAGGAAATCCGTTGGTTCCGCTCAATCAGCTCGTGAGGCTCTCACCTCACGGCATCGATGGCCGATTCGATGACCTTGGCGACCGGCTCCGGGTTGGAGATGAGCGTGAGGTGCGAACCGCCCTCGAACGTAGTGACCTTCGAGCCTGCCCGCCGCGCCATCTTCATCTCGGACGCGGGAGTGATGATCTGGTCTCCGGTGCTGATGAAGAACCAGGAGGGAATGGTCTTCCACGCCGCGTACTTGGAAGGGGTGTTGAGGGCGGCGGTCGAGGCGGCGCGTTGCGACGCCCAGAGATCGGTGGCCTGTTGCACCGGCAGGTTGTTGGCGAAGTTCTTCAGGAAGACGCCCTTCTTGAGATAGAGATTGCTGGCTCCGGCCGGGGCGTTGGCGTAGGGCACCGAGTCGAACAGTGTGCTGGCCGGTGCGTTGAGGGCGGAAGTGGAACCGCTCAGGGACGCCGTGGTCTCCCCTACGGCCGGGGCGGCGGCGTCGACGAAGACGAGTGCTTTGACGTTCCCGGTCTGGGCGGCCGCATTGGTGATCACAGCGCCGCCATACGAATGCCCGACCAGGACCACGGTTCCGGGGATGCTCTGCACGAAGTCGGCGACCGTGCGTGAGTCGGTGGTCAGGTTCTGCAGCGGGTTGGCGATGGCGCGGACGGTGTATCCCTCGCGCCGGAGAATGTCGATCTCACCGTTCCAGCTCGATGTTCCGGCCCAGGCGCCGTGCACCAGCACCACGGTGGGCTTGCTGCTCTTCGACGCCGGGCTTCCGGCGAGCTGGACGGTGGCCGTCCGTGCGATTGCCTGTCCGTTCCTGGCCTCGGTGCTGCAATTGATGGTCAGGGCGGTCCCTGCGACAGTGGCTGCCGATGCGCACAGTGCGATCCGTATGAGGCTTCTTCGTGATCCGAAGACATGCATGAACGGGCAGTCCTCCTTTGCTCTTCTGCTCCACCCGAGCGTGCGACTGCGAGGATGCGCGTGCATCGGAAGGCGTCGCCGAGCAATCCGCGGCCGGACATGAGATCGGCCTCTTCTGCGACACTATGTGCCCGCCAGTGCGTAGTGCTCGTTACGAGGGGCCCAATGGGTGATGTTCCCGCCCCACCCGCGGAAACGGCCGTGGAGGTCGAGGTGCGGGGTCAGCCGAGTTTGCGTCGCAGTTGCAGGCTGTACAGCACCAGGAGCGAGGGCGCGATCAGCACTGCGGCGACGCAGGTCACCATGAACAGCACCCACAGGCTGGCCGCCGGAGCCGCTGCGTGCTGGATGGTCAGATGCGTGCCCAGGAGGTAGGGGTACTGGGCGATGCCCCAGCCCGCGACGACGGTGGCGATCGCGATGGCCGCCAGGGTCCGTACGACGGAAGGGCGGCCCCTGCGCAGCAGGAGCAGCGCGGCGAGGCCGCACACGCCGGAGACGGCGAGGAGCGGAGCGCCCACCGTGCTCAGCTGGTGGAACAGGCGCGGGGAGTCCGTGTGCAGGAGGAACACACCCGCCAGTGCCACCAGACCCGCGGCGATGCCCGCGCCGAAGGCCCGGTAGCGGAACGCCTTTTCCAACGAGGTGTCTCCACGGCGCTGGGCCTGTCCGGTGAGGAACACGGCGGCGAGATAGGCGCAGACCGTGACCGCGAGTACTCCGCCGAGAATGGACGTCGGGTTGACCCAGCTGGTCAGCGCGTCACCGTGCCCCGCCGAGGGGACGCGTCCGGAGGCGATCCCGCCCGCGATGGTGCCGAAGAAGTACGGAGTCAGTACCGACGAACAGGCGAAGACGGCACCGCTGATCCGCTCGCCCCGGCTCCGGGTCAGCACATGACGGAAGGCGAAGCCCGCTCCTCTCGCGACGATGCCCAGTGCCGCCAGCCCGAGGGGGATGTACAGGGTGGTGGTGATGGCGGTGAAGGCCTGGGGAAAGCCCGTCCAGATCGTGACGAGGCAGAAGATCAGCCACGTGTGGTTGGCCTCCCACACCGGGCTGAGGGAGAGGTTGATCAGCTCGCGAGCGTGCCGTCCCCGGGCAGGTCCCCCGGCCGTCAGGTCCCAGAAGCCGGCCCCGTAGTCCGCCCCACCGAAGAGGGCATAGGCGATGACCCCGACGAACAGGATCGCGGCGATCAAGGTGCTCATGCGTCATCACCTCCGGTGGAGCGCCCGTTCATCGCCGGCGCCGGCTCGGGGCCGTACGGGACCGCGACGGCGTCGGTACCTTCCCGGGACCACCGGCGGCCCATGGTGCGCAGGACGTACAAGGCGCCGGCGCCGACGCAGGCATAGATCGCGAGCACCGTCGCGAAGAGCGGCCACAGATTGCCTTGCGTGGCGACCGCGTCCCTCGTCAGCAAGAGCCCCACGACGGTCCAGGGCTGGCGCCCGACCTCGGTCACCACCCAGCCGCTCTCCAGGGACAACAGCGCGACCAGACCGGCGATGGCCGAACAGCGCAGGAACCAGCGGTTCATCGGCACCTCGCGCCGCCGCCACCACAGCCAGCCGAACCAAAGGGACAGCAGGAGCAGGAGTGAGGCGGTGCCGACCATGACGTCGAAGGCGAGATGCACGACGCTGACCACGGCGTCCGTGGGACGTACGGCGGCCGGGATCGCGTCGAACCCCTTGATCGTGGTGGAGGGGCGGAAACCGGCGAGGATCGAGGCCACGTCGGGCAGCGGGATGCCGTATCGCACCTTGCCGTCGATGTAGACGCCGCCGACGGTCTCCGCAACGTGATCGCCGGTGGTCGGCACCATCTCGATGGCGGCGAACTTCGCCGGTTCCCTGTCGAACACCTGGCGGGCGATGGTGTCCCCGACGATGAATTGCAGCGGCATGGCGATTGCGGCGACCGTGAAGGGGACGAGAAACCCGAGCCGGTGGTAGCGGTCCCGACGTCCCTTGAGCAGGCCCCAGGCGTACACCCCCGCCACCATGAACCCCGCGACGATGTACGCCGCGAGGAGCATGTGCACCATTTCCCACCAGAACGCGCCGTTGAAGAAGACCCTGGACGGGATCACGTCCACCACACGCCCGTTCTTCACCACGACCCCCGCAGGCTGGTTCATCCAGCTGTTGGCCGCGATGACGGAGGCCGTTCCGCCGACGCCCGCCAGGGTGACCACCACACCGGTGAAGAAGTGCGGCCACGGTGGAAGCCTCTTCCAGCCGTAGATGTAGATGGCCATGAAGATGGCTTCGAGGAAGAAAAAGAGCCCTTCGATGGCAAAAGGAAACCCGAACGCCGACCCGAATCTGTTCATGAGTCCGGGCCACAGCAGCCCCATCTCGAACGTCAGCACCGTGCCGGTCACGGCCCCCACGGCGAACAGTACGGCGGCCACTTTGGACCACCGCTGCGCCAGGAGCAGCGCCTGCTGATCGTCGCGGCGGAGCGCCCAGTACTGACAGAACAGCATCATGAAAGTGAAGGCGACACCGAAGGGCACCAGAATGATGTGGAAGCCCAGGGTGAACGCCATCTGCTCGCGCGCGGGGAGGAGTTGTGGCGGGTCGGCGGCTCCCAGGAGGGCAGACAACACCATAATTCCTCTTTTCGACTCGGACGGTGGCGGACGATTCGTTTGGCGTGGCGAAAACGGGCTGCCGGCGCCGGCACCCAGCGGCCGGGGCGCTCCCGCCAGGCGGCGAACACATCCGGATGCTGACGTGCCGTCCAGGCGCAGGCCTTCTATATGGCCCGGCCAGGCGTCGGCCGGACAGTCGAATCCCCGTTCGCCTCATTTATCCGCGGGATGGCGCGAGGCCCGTTCAACGGCGGATTCCAGCGGACCATGAACCGGCTGACACTCCTGGGCTCGCGCCACCCGGACGCAGGACAACGGCGGGATTGGGGAGTCGGCCGCGGGCCGCGAAACTCCTCTTTTGCCGTCGTCTTTTCGACGCCCGCTCCCGTCTCCTGCGCATCGTTCATGGCCTTTACCTTTCGGCACCTTGTGCCAGCCTGAAGAGTGATCCTCCCGAGTGGCCGGGCCGAGTGATTGCCGGGGTGATTCCGAGCATGTCTTGCCTTCCGCGGCCGATGGTAAACAGCCACTCGGCGGCACACCCGCTCCGCCGGGCGACGGTTTCGCAGGTTCCTCCTGCAGGGCCATGCCGTCGGCGCCAGTCGGCGGAAACGCCGAGCAGGACAGCGCACCGATGCGGTGCCCCGCCGGGGCACGTGTGTCCGGAACGGCCCCCGCTTCGCTGCGCCGGGGCCGTCGGCCGCCTACGCTCGCTCCGTGCTCCGAATCATCGACGCCCGCAGCGGCGAGCCCACCGAGATCCGTCCGGGCCTGGTCCGCGTCCAGGCGCACACGGCCGGCGCCGACACCTCCGCCCTGCGGGTGCTGCTGGTGGCCGACACGCTGGCCCGGGCCCTGGAACTGAGCGGAACACCCGTGGTCACGGTCGCCGCGCTGCCCGCCGGACTCCGGGCACGCGTCGAGGACTTCGCCATCCGGCCCGCGGAGCCCGACGCACCCGGCGTCGGACGGGTCCTGCACGTCCTCGGCGCGGGGGGCACGGCTCCCGACGGAGTGCACGTCGAGGTGGCTCCGGCGACCGGGTCCTACGACGCCGGCGAGCCGTCGGCCGTTCGCCTAGCCCTGCTCGCCCGTGCGCGCCGGGAGCCCGTGCAGCTGGATGCGGCCGTCCTCGGCGAGGCGCGCGACACGCTCGCGCACTGGCGGAAGGCCGTCGCGGGCTGGTCGACCCGCCCCTCGAAACCCATCCCCCCGCAGGTGCGGGACGCGTTGCGCGCAGCCTGGGAGGACGATCTCGACATGCCGGCCGTCCTCGATGTGCTGCGCCGGGTGGAGAGCGCCGACGACGTGCCGGACGGTGCGCGCTTCGAGACGTACGCCTACGCCGACCGGTTGCTGGGTCTGGGCCTCGCCCGTGAGATCGGGGCCCAGGCGTGAACGGCCACTCCGATGACCGCCCGCTGCGCAGACTCGTCGTGCTGCGGCACGCCAAGTCCGATTGGCCCGCCGGGGTCGACGACCACGAGCGGCCACTCGCGCCGCGCGGCCGCCGGGACGCCCCGGCCGCCGGACGGGCGCTCGCCGAAGGGGACTGGCTGCCCGACCTCGCGCTGTGCTCGACCGCCGTCCGGGCCCGGCAGACCTGGGAGTTCGCCTCGGCCCAGTGGGGCACTCCACCACCAGTGCGACTGGACCCGCGGCTCTACGCCGCCGACGTGCCCGACCTGCTTCAGGCCGTACGCGACGTACCCGCCTCCGTAGAGACCTTGCTGGTGATCGGTCACAATCCGGGTCTGGCGGAGCTGGTTCTGGCACTCGCGGGGGACGGCCTCGACGACACCCTGGACCGGGTCCGCGCCAAGTTCCCCACCTCCGCCATCGCCGTACTCGCCTGGCACGGCGTCAGCTGGGACGCCCTCGCCCCGGGCGCGGCACTCCTGACGGACGTGACCGTGCCGAGGGGCGGGAAGTAGGGCGGGTGGCAGGGGCTAACCGACATGGATCCGGGGCCTGCGCTCCGGGTCGGGCTCGGCGCGGCGCAGCACCTCACGCGTGACCGGGGCGACTTCGCCGTCCCCGAACACGAGGAAGCGCGGCAGGTGGCTGAACGGATTGCCCTCGGTCCAGCTGAAGTAGGCGTGCGGCACCTCGCCGGTGCGTTCGCGGAGCTCCATCAGTACGGCCGCGATGGTGTTGGGCACCGTCGCGCCGGCCACGCGCAGCCTGCGCACCCCGTGCTTCTCGTCGCCGTGGACGGCCAGGTCGGTGGTGAAGTCCGAGGAGTCGGCGACGAAGACCTCCAGGAACAGCACCGGGCGCCCGCCGGGGATATGGGTCTCTTCCCGCTGGCTGTACTCCTTCGCGCGGTACTCGCCGGTGGTGTGCTCCTGCGGCTCGTTGGCGATCAGCCTGAGTGGCCCGCTCGCCGCGGCCTCGTCGATGAACCGGGCCGCCGTCTCGTCGAACGCCACGGCCGCCGCGCGTAGTTCGAACGCCCGGTGTACACGTGAGGCGAAGGACGTGACCAGGATCGCGACGATGAAGATCAGCGCGATCTTGATGCCGTCGGGCCGCTCGATCACGTTGGTCACCAAGGTGTACGCGAGGACGGCGGTGATCGTGCCGAAGCCGAGTGCGGCCGTCCGGTGACCGCGCCGGTGCACGGCGACCGTCGAGGCGAACGCGGCCGAGAGCATCAGTACGAGCACTCCGGTCGCGTACGCGCCGCTTTGGTCGTCGACGTTCGCGTCGAACCAGAGGGTGATGAGCGCCGCGGCCGCGATGAAGACCAGGACGAGAGGCCGTACGGCGCGCGTCCACCCCGGAGCCATGCCGTAGCGCGGCAGATAGCGCGGCACCAGGTTCAGCAGCCCGGCCATCCCGGAGGCGCCCGTGAACCATTGGATCGCGATCGTCGCGATGTCGTAGACCGTGCCGAAGCCCTCGCCGAGGTGCTGGTGCGCGAGATACGCGAGCGCCCGTCCGTTGGCCGGTCCGCCGCTCTTGAAGGCGTTCTGCGGGATCAGGATCGTCGTCGCCAGGCTGGACAGCAGAAGGAAGACGCTCATGATCACGGCGGCTGTGGTGAGCAGTTTCCGGGTGTCCCGGACCCGGCCGGCGGGGTCCGCGCAGGTGTCCGTCGGATCGCCCTTGACCTGCGACATCACCGCCACGCACGTCTCGAAGCCGGACATGCCGAGCGCCAGTTTCGGGAAGACGAGCAGCGCCACTGTGACCATCGCGAGCGGGGAGGTCCCTCGACCCGGCCCGGGCCCTCGTGCGGCGCGCGGGTGGGCAGCCGCATACGCTGGGCCGATGCAGGAGGAGTACCGCACAGTCGCCCGCGCGGGCGTGCACGAGACAGAGGTCAACCGCTCCCGCTTCCTGTGCGCCCTCGCCCCGGCCGCCTCCGAGCAGGAGGCCCAGGACTTCATCGCGGGTGTCCGCAAGGAGCATGCCGACGCCACGCACAACTGCTTCGCGTACGTCGTCGGAGCCGACGCCGCTGTGCAGAAGGCCAGTGACGACGGCGAACCCGGCGGCACCGCGGGCGTCCCCATGCTCCAGATGCTGCTGCGCCGCGACATGCGGTACGTGGTGGCCGTCGTGACGCGCTACTACGGCGGGGTGAAACTCGGCGCGGGCGGGCTCATCAGGGCGTACGGGGGAGCCGTGGGCGAAGCCCTCGACGCGCTCGGCACCGTCACCCGCCGCCGGTTCCGGCTCGCCACGGTGACGGTCGACCACCAGCGCGCGGGCAAGGTGGAGAACGACCTGCGGGCGACCGGCCGTGACGTCCGGGACGTGCGCTACGGGGAGGCGGTCACGATCGAGATCGGGCTGCCGGACTCGGACGTGGAGGCCTTCCGGGCCTGGCTGGCGGACGTCACCGCGGGTACGGCCGGATTCGAACTCGGCGGAGAGGCGTACGGGGACGGGTGACGGGCCCGGCGTCCGACGCATGGTCGGCCCTGATGCGGGCCGATACGGGAGTAACCGCCCGTGATGTCAGACCCGGCCGTTAGTCTCGGGGATCATGAGGCTGCTGCACACTTCCGACTGGCATCTGGGCCGGGCGTTCCACCGGGTGAACCTGCTCGACGCCCAGGCCGCGTTCATCGGGCATCTCGTCGCGACCGTGCGTGAGCGCGGCGTGGACGCGGTGGTCGTGTCGGGGGACGTGTACGACCGCGCGGTGCCGCCGCTGGCCGCCGTCGAGCTGTTCGACGACGCCCTGCACCGCCTCGCCGAGCTCGGCGTGCCCACGGTCATGATCTCCGGCAACCACGACTCGGGCCGCCGTCTGGGCGTCGGCGCGGGGCTCATCGGCCGCGCGGGCATCCATCTGCGGACGGACCCGGCGGCCTGCGGAACACCGGTCGTACTCGCCGACGCCGACGGCGATGTGGCCTTCTACGGCCTGCCGTACCTCGAACCGGCCCTGGTGAAGGACGAGTTCGTGGTCGAGAAGGCGGCACACGAGGCGGTGCTCGCCGCCGCCATGGACCGGGTCCGCGCCGATCTCGCCCGGCGCGTACGCGGCACCCGTTCCGTCGTCCTCGCCCACGCCTTCGTCACCGGCGGCGAACCCAGCGACAGCGAGCGGGACATCACGGTCGGCGGGGTCGCCGCGGTACCCGCCGGCGTCTTCCACGGAGTGGACTACGCGGCCCTCGGCCATCTCCACGGCAGCCAGACCATCACCGAGCGGATCCGCTATTCCGGTTCCCCGCTGGCGTACTCCTTCTCCGAGGCCGGCCACCACAAGAGCATGTGGCTCATCGACCTGGGCGCGGACGGCTCGGTCACGGCGGAGCGCGTGGCCTGCCCGGTACCGCGCCGCCTGGCACGGATCCGGGGACGGCTGGAGGACCTGCTCGCGGACCCCGGGCTGGCGGGCCACGAAGAGGCATGGGTGGAGGCCACCCTCACCGATCCGGTGCGGCCCACCGAACCCATGGCCCGGCTGACCGAGCGCTTCCCGCACACGCTCAGCCTCGTCTTCGAACCCGAGCGCGCCCCCGAGGAGTCCGGCGTCTCCTATGCCCGGCGGCTGGCCGACCGCTCCGACCAGGAGGTCGCGGAGGACTTCGTGCTGCATGTGCGCGGGGCGGGGCCCGACGAGCACGAACGGTCCGTCCTGCGGGACGCGTTCGACGCGGTGCGCGCCGACGAGGCGGTCCTGGAGGCCGCCCGGTGACCATGCGTTCACGGGACACGGAGGGAGCCCTGTGAGGCTGCACCGGCTCGACATCACCGCCTTCGGCCCCTTCGGAGGCACCCAACAGGTCGACTTCGACGAACTGTCCGCCGCCGGGCTGTTCCTGCTGCACGGACCGACGGGCGCCGGCAAGACCTCCGTCCTGGACGCCGTGTGCTACGCCCTGTACGGTGCCGTGCCCGGCGCCCGGCAGAGCGGCCAGGGCCTGAACCTGCGCAGCGACCACGCCGCCGCGCAGACGCGCACCGAGGTCCGGCTCGAACTCACCGTCGCCGGACGCCGCTTGGAGATCACCCGGCAGCCGCCGTGGGAGCGCCCCAAGAAGCGCGGCACCGGCACGACGACCGACAAGGCCCAGACCTGGCTGCGTGAGTACGACTCCGCGGCCGGCGCCTGGAAGAGCCTCAGCCGCTCCCACCAGGAGATCGGCGAGGAAGTCACCCAGCTGCTGGGGATGAGCCGCGAGCAGTTCTGCCAGGTCGTCCTGCTGCCCCAGGGCGACTTCGCCCGGTTCCTGCGGGCCGACGCCGAGGCCAGGGCGAAATTGCTCGGCCGGCTGTTCGACACCTACCGCTTCGCCGAGGTCGAAAAACGCCTGGCCGAGCGGCGCCGGGCGGCGGAGGCCGAAGTACGGGACGGGGACACCGCCCTGCTCGCCGACGCGCACCGGATGCAGCAGGCGGCTGGTGACGCACTGCCCCTGCCGGACCTCGCCCCCGGCGACCCCGGGCTCGCCGACGCCCTGCTGAGCTGGGCCGCCGTCGCCCGGAGCACGGCGCGCGAGCGGCTCACCGTCGCACACTGCGCGCGTACGGCCGCCGAGTCCGCGCGGGCCGCGGCTGAGCGCCTCCTCGGCGACGTCCGCGAACGGGCGCGACTCCAGCGTAGGTTCGCCGAGGCCCGGGAGCGTGCGGCGCTGCTCGAGGAGCGGGCCGAGGCCCACCGCGCGGCGCAGACCCGCATGGAGCGCAGCCGCAAGGCGGAGGCAGTGGCTCCCGCGCTGGACCTGTGCGAGCGCGCGGAGAGCGAGCACCGGGGCGCCGCCGCAGCGGAGGCGCGCCTGCGTGCCCAGCTCCCGGCGACGTTCGCGGAGGCCGGCGTGGCCGGACTCGCCGCCGCCGCGCGCCGGGCCGCCGAGGAGCTCGGCGGTCTGGAGTCGGCCCGCCGCGCCGAAGAGCGGGTGGCCCGGCTCGCCGCGGAGCGGACGGAACTGGACCGTGAGGAGCGCGCCGACGAGGCCGTACTTCAGGAGGCCGAGGACTGGCTGGACGGCTGGGAGGAGATCCGGACGGACCTGCAAAGCCGGATCGACGCCGCACAGCAGGATGCCACCCGGGCCGAGCAGCTCGCAGTGCGGCGCGAGCCCGCGCAGAGGCGACTGAACGCCGCCCGGATGCGCGACGAGCTGGCCCAGGACACCGAAGCGGCCCAGGCCCGCGCCCTGTCCTCCCGCGAACGCGCGCTGAAGGCGCACGAGCACTGGCTCGACCTCAAGGAACGGCGCCTGAAGGGCATAGCGGCGGAGCTCGCCGCCGGCCTCGTGGACGGCGAGCCCTGCGCCGTCTGCGGCGCCGTGGAACACCCCGCGCCCGCGCGGAAGGTCGCCGGGCACGTCGGCCGGGAGGCGGAGGAGCGGGCCCTTGCCGCCCACCGGCAGGCCGACGAGGAGCGCGCCGAGGACGAACGGCGGCTCGGCGTCGTACGGGAGGCGCTGGCCGCCGCGACCGCCGAGGCGGGCGACGCCCCGACAGCCCGGCTGGCCGAGGAGGCCGACGACCTGGAGAGGCTCCTGCGCACCGCGCGGGCCGGCGCGGCGCAGCTGCACGCCGCACAGGAGGAATTGAGACGGGCGGAGCAGGAGCGGGAACGGCGCATCGCGGACCGGCAGCAGGCGGCCCTGCGCGGGGCGGCCCGACTCTCCCGCCGCGACGCACTGGATCGTGAACGGACCGCGCTGGAAGAGGAGTTGAGCCGGGCCCGGGGTGACGCGGGAAGCGTCGTGGCGCGCTCGGCGCAACTGGAACGCACCGCCGCACTGCTCACCGAGGCCGCCGACGCCGCGCGCGCCGCCGAGGACAGCGCCCACCGGCTCAAGGACGCCGAGGGACGGCTCGCCGACGCCGCTTTCCGCGCCGGGTTCGAGACCCCGCAGGCCGCGGCCGACGCCCTCCTCGACGACGCGGCCCACCGCGAACTGCAACGGCGGCTCGACGTCTGGCAGCAGGAGGAGGCGGCCGTGCGGGCAGTACTCGCCGAGCTCGAGACGGCGGCCGCCGCACAGCAGCCGCCCGCCGACCTGCACGGTGCCGAACGTGCCGCCGAGGCCGCGGCCCGTCGGCTCCAGGACGCCGCCTCCGCGCAGGACGCGGCGGCCCGCCGGTGCGCGGAACTCGACCGGTTGTCGGTCCGGGCCACCGCGTCCGTCCGGCGTCTCGCGCCTCTGCGCCGGCAGTACGACCGGGTGGCCCGGCTGGCGTCCCTGGCGGCCGGCACCTCAGCCGACAACGAGCGCAAGATGCGCCTGGAGTCGTATGTGCTCGCCGCCCGCCTCGAACAGGTGGCCGCCGCAGCGACCGTACGACTGCGGCGCATGTCCTCGGGCCGCTACACCCTGGTCCACTCCGACGACCGCTCCGGTCGCGGCCGGAGCGGCCTCGGACTGCATGTCGTCGACGCGTGGACCGGGCGCGAGCGCGACACGGCGACCCTCTCCGGCGGAGAGACGTTCTTCGCCTCCCTGGCGCTTGCCCTCGGCCTCGCGGACGTCGTCACCGACGAGGCCGGCGGTATCCGCCTCGACACGCTCTTCATCGACGAGGGGTTCGGCAGTCTCGACGACCAGACCTTGGACGAGGTCCTCGACGTCCTGGACTCGCTGCGTGAACGGGACCGCAGCGTGGGCATCGTCAGCCATGTCGCGGACCTTCGGCGGCGCATCCACGCCCGCCTGGAGGTCGTGAAGGGCAGGACGGGATCGGTGCTGCGGCAGCGGGGAGCCGGCTGACGCGGCTCAGCGGCCGAGGGGGCGGCGGGGGAGGGGCGAGGAGTACACCACGCTCGTCGTCACCGAGCCGAGCGCACCGATCCTGCCCGACACCTCCTCCAGATGCCGCATCGAACGCGCCGTCACCTTGATGACGAAGCAGTCGTCGCCGGTGACGTGGTGCGCCTCCAGGATCTCGGGGGTCGCGGCCACGAGGTCGTGGAACGGCTTGTAGTTGCCGTTCGGATACCTCAGCCGGACGAACGCCAGGATGGGCAGACCCAGGCGCTCCGGGTCGACGACCGCCGCGTACCCCTGGATGACACCTGCCTCCTCCAGCCGCCTGACCCGTTCGGTGACTGCGCTCGGGGACATGGAGACGGCACGCGCCAGCTCGGCATAGCTGGCGCGGCCTTCGCGTTGGAGGACGTCGAGGATGCGCCAGTCGGTGGCGTCCGGGGAATACGCGGTCATTCCCGAGTGATAGCAGGGGAATCACCGGCGGCTCAAGAGGACTGCCGTCGATCGCACCTTCAGAGAGGCGATCGGCGACCGTAGATTTCGGGACGTCGAGAACATCCAGGGAAAGGCCCGACGATGACCATGGACACGATGTCCGTCAACCCCGTCCTGCGTGTGCCCCCGGCCGCCCCGGCCGCGGCCGCCGCCCACTTCCGGGCGAGCCTCGTTTTTCACGCCGATGTGTCCGATGTCGCGGCCGCACTGTCGGCCGGCACCGACCCGGGCTTCGTCCTCCTCGACTCACGCTCCACCGCGGCCTGGGACCAGGGCCACATCCCCGGCGCCGTCCATCTGCCGACCGCGCTCGTCCCGGAGGGGGCCGAGCAGCTCCTCGACAAGTCCGTGCCGGTCGTCACATACTGCTGGGGCCCCGGCTGCAACGGAGCGACCCGTGCGGCACTCGCCCTGGCCGAACTCGGTTTCCAGGTCAAGGAGATGCTCGGCGGTTTCGAGTACTGGGTGCGGGAGGGCTTCGGGTTCGAGACCGGTGAAGGCCCCGAACGCCGCGCCGCCGACCCGCTGACGGCACCCGCGGAAGCGGCGAACTGCGGCTGCTGATCGGCCGGAAGCTGTCCCTCCGGTACGCCTCGTGCGTGTAGCTTCTGGGCATGGCCAGATACGCGGATCAAGGAACGGTCGAGTGGGTGGAGTCGGGCGGGGGACCGCTCATCCTGGTACCGGAGGCGGTGCTGCCGTTCTGGGCCGGCGCCGACGGCGACGAGACGTCCTCCGACTACGACCGGGCATGTGAGGTCGAGGGCTACATCGGTCTGCTGCCGGTCGGTGACACCCGCGCCCTGGTCCTCGGTGACGAGCCCGCCTCCACCGCCTTCCTGCCGGAGCACGGCACGTTCGTGCGGTGGTGCGCCGCGGACTCCGAGTCCGCGCTGCTCGACCGGGTGCCCGAGGCGCTGCGGACGGCCGAGTGGGAGCCCGAGGTGCAGTGGGACGTGCCGGGTGACGTCCGGCTGTTCGACGCGGCCTGGCCCGGAGAGGAGTCCGAGCACACCGAGCACCTTCGTGTGACGCTCGCCCCGGGGCGGTACGCGGTGCGGGCGGCGTACGTGGAACCGGGTCCGGAGGTGTGGATGGGGCTCGTGCAGGTGCGCAGGACGGGCGACTGACGGAGGCCGGGGACGCCGCAAATCGAGTGCGCACCCCCTCTTCCCTTGCGCATCATGCGGTCATGCCGCCTGCCGCGTACTCCACTGCCGAAGACCTCCGCCGCGACCCCCTGCCCCTGCGCGGCCGGACCGCCCTCGTCACCGGGGCCAGCCGCCGCGCGGGCATCGGCCTCGCGGTCGCCCGTCGGCTCGCCGCGTACGGGGCCGGTGTCTATCTGCACCACCACGTACCGCACGACGCGGAGATGCCCTGGGGCGCCGACCGTCCTGAGGACGTCATGGCCCAGGTGCGTGCCGCGCTTGGCGACCCCGAGGCGCCCGTGGCCCACGGACCGGCCGATCTGTCCGACCCGGCCGCCCCCGCCGAACTGATCGCGAGGGCCGCCGAAGCGCTCGGCGGACGGATCGACATCCTCGTCGCCAACCACGCCCTCAGCGGCAGCGACGGCACGCTCGACACCCTCGACGCCGCCATGCTGGACGCCCATTGGACCGTGGACACCCGCTCGGTACTGCTCCTGATCCAGGCGTACGCCCGGCTGCGCGCCGGACTGCCCGGCGGCGGTGCCGGGGGGCGGGTGGTGATGATGACGTCGGGGCAGGACATCGCAGGCGGCATGCCGGGCGAGATCGCGTACGCCCTGCAGAAGGGCGCTCTCGCCTCGATCACGCGTTCGCTTTCGACCGCGCTGGCGGAGCACGCCATCACCGTCAACACGGTCAACCCCGGTCCCGTGGACACGAACTACCTGACCGGTGCGGCGTACCAGGCCGTCGCCGAGCGCTTCCCGGCCGGGCGCTGGGGAATGCCGGACGACCCCGCACGCCTCATCGCCTGGCTCGCCACGGACGAGGCGGCCTGGATCACCGGACAGGTCATCGACTCGGAGGGCGGCTTCCGGCACTGACGGCGGGGCCCGGAGCGACGATCCGGGCCCCGCCGTCTTCCGTTGTCACAGCCCGGACAGTTCCTCCACCAGGTCGTCCAGACCCAGCGAGCCCTGCGAGAGCGCGGCCATGTGCCAGGCCTTCGCGTCGAACCCATCGCCGTGGCGCCGCCGTGCGTTCTCGCGGCCCAGAAGCCAGGCGCGTTCGCCCAGCTTGTAGCCGATCGCCTGGCCGGGCATCGACAGGTAGCGGATCAGCTCGCTCTCCACGAAGTCCGCCGGACGGCTGCTGTGCGTGCCGAAGAACTCCTGGGCCAGCTCCGGCGTCCAGCGCTCTCCCGGGTGGAAGGGTGACTCGGCCGGGATCTCCAGCTCGAGATGCATGCCGATGTCGATGATGACGCGGACCGCGCGCATCATCTGGGCGTCCAGGTAGCCGAGCCGGCGCTCCGGGTCGGTGAGGAAGCCCAACTCGTCCATGAGGCGCTCCGCGTACAGGGCCCACCCCTCCGCGTTGGCACTGACGAGACCCACCGTCGCCTGGTAGCGGGAGAGGTTCTCCGCCACGTGCACCCACTGGGCCAGCTGGAGATGGTGGCCGGGGACACCTTCGTGGTACCAGGTCGAGACCAGGTCGTACACCGGGAAGCTGGTCTGGCCCATGGTGGGCAGCCAGGTCCTGCCCGGACGCGAGAAGTCCTGGGAGGGAGCCGTGTAGTACGGGGCCGCGGCGCCGCCGGGCGGGGCGATGCGGGCTTCCACCCTGCGCACCCGCTCGGCCAGTTCGAAGTGGGTGCCGTCCAGCGCCTCGATCGCCTCGTCCATCAGGCCCTGGAGCCACTCGCGGACCTCGTCGACGCCCTCGATGTGGGTGCCGTTCTCGTCGAGGTGCGCCAGCGCGACCCACGGGGTCTCGGCTCCGGGCAGGACCTTCTCCGCCTCCTTCTTCATCTCGCCGAGGATGCGGTGGTACTCGGACCAGCCGTACGCGTACGCCTCGTCGAGGTCCAGGTCCGTACCGTTGAAGTAGCGCGCCCAGCGGGCGTAGCGCTCGCGGCCGACCGTGTCCGGCGTGCCCTCGATCGCCGGCGCGTACACGTCCCGCATCCAGTCCCGCAGTTCCACGACGGCCGCGGTCGCCGTACGCGCCGCCTCGTCCAGCTCCGCGCGCAGCGCCTCCGGACCCTGGGACGCGAAGTCCTCGAACCAGCCCCGGCCCTTACCGTCCGTGTCCGACCACTCGGTGAGCTGTTCGATGAACGTCGCGGCCGGGCCCGGTCCTCCGTACAGCTTGCGCTCCAGGCCGAGGGCGAGGCACTCGCGGTAGCCGCGCAGCGCGGCGGGGACGGCGCGCAGTCGCTCGGCGATCGCCGCCCAGTCCTCGTCCGTCGCGGTGGGAGTGATCGTGAAGACGTCACGCACGGAGTGCACCGGGCTGTGCAGGTTGCTCACCGTCCTGAGGGACTCGTCGGCCTCGTGGACGGCGAGTTGGGCGATGAGCCGCTCGCGCAGCAGGCGCGCGCAGCGGCGCTCGATGTCGCTGTCGGCGCCGGGGCGGCGCTCGGCCTCGTCGAGTCGCGCGAGGGTCTCCCGCGCCAGCTCGGCGAGTGCCTCCTGGCCCGCGGGCGAGGTGTCGGGCAATCTGCTCGAACTCTCCTTCACCCCGAGATAGGTGCCGGTGACGGGGTCGAGGGCGACGAGGGCGTCGACGTAGGCGTCGGCGACCTCCCGGGGCAGGGGGCTGCTGGTGGTGTCTGACATGCGGACAATCCTGATACGGCGACGTGGTCCGCGTCACGGGGTTTCCGCGCTCGGCTTACGTCGTGCCGGAAGGTTTCGGCACGGCATGGCCGGGAGGCAGCAGGGGGCCGCAGTCCCACTGCTGGAAGATCAGCCGGGTCTCGACCCGCGCCACCTCGCGCCGCGCCGTGAACTCGTCGAGAACCAGCCGCTGGAGGTCGGACATGTCCGCGACCGCGACATGCACCAGGTAGTCGTCAGGCCCGGTGAGGTGGAAGACCGTGCGGGACTCGGGCAGCGCCCGGATCCGCTCCACGAAGGGACCCACCAGCTCCCGCCGGTGGGGTCTGACCTGCACCGACAACAGAGCTTCCAGGCCGCGCCCCAGCTTCGCCGGGTCGAGCCGCAATTGGTGGCCGAGGATCACGCCCGAGCGACGCAGCCTCGTCACCCGGTCCAGACAGGTCGACGGCGCGACCCCCACTTGTGCCGCGAGGTCGCGGTAAGTCGTCCGGGCGTCGTTCTGCAACAACCTCAGAAGGTGGAGATCCACCGGGTCCAGTACGACGGAATCGGCCATGCGCCGAACGTAGCACGGGTTTCTCGGCCATAGCCACGGACGTTGTTCAGTCTGCCGTCCATGGATTCCCGGACTCATGACGCTCAGGACGGATGTCCCACCGGCGACTCGCCCGCTCGCCGGGCACTCGCCACCGAGGCCGTGCACGCCGGACGTGAGGACCTCGCCGAGCTGGGGTTGCACGCGCCGCCCCTCGACCTCTCCACGACCTATCCCTCCCGTGACAGCCGCGGCGAGGCCGCCCGTATCGACGCCTTCGCCGCCGACGGCGCGGAGCTCGCGGGCCCGCCCGTCTACGGGCGGCTCGGCAACCCCACCGTGACCCGGTTCGAGTCCGCGCTCGCCCGGCTCGAGAACACCGAGAGCGCGGTCGCGTTCGCGAGCGGCATGGCGGCGCTCAGCGCCGTCCTGCTCGCTCGGAACGCGCTGGGTCTGCGCCATGTCGTCGCGGTGCGCCCGCTCTACGGCTGCAGCGACCATCTGCTGACCGCCGGGCTGCTCGGCTCGGAGGTGACCTGGACGGATCCGGCCGGCATCGAGGACGCACTGCGCCCCGACACCGGTCTGGTCATGGTCGAGTCCCCGGCCAACCCGACGCTCGCGGAAGTCGACCTGCGCGCGGTCGCCCACGCCTGCGGGTCCGTACCGCTCCTGGTGGACAACACCTTCGCGACACCCGTGCTCCAGCGCCCCGCCGAGCAGGGGGCGCGCCTGGTCCTGCACAGTGCCACGAAGTACCTGGGCGGGCACGGCGATGTGATGGGCGGGGTGGTGGCCTGCGACGAGGAACTGGCGCGGCGGCTGCGCCAGGTGCGCTTCGCGACGGGCGCCGTGCTCCACCCGCTCGCCGGCTATCTGCTGCTGCGCGGTCTGTCCACACTGCCGGTGCGGGTGCAGGCCGCGTCCTCCACCGCCGCCGAACTGGCCCGCCGGCTCGCCGCGGACCCGCGGGTGGCCCGCGTCCACTACCCGCGGATCGGCGGCGCGATGATCGCCTTCGAAGTGCACGGCGATCCCCACGCGGTGATCGCCGGGGTCCGTCTGATCACTCCCGCCGTCAGCCTCGGCAGCGTCGACACCCTGATCCAGCACCCGGCGTCCATCAGCCACCGCATCGTCGACGAGACGGACCGCTGGGACGCCGGGGTGAGCGACCGGCTGCTGAGGCTGTCGGTTGGCCTGGAGGACGCCGAGGACCTGTGGACCGATCTCGACATGGCTCTGGGAGCGGAGCGCGCCCTGGACCGTTGGCGGCAGGAGGAGGTAGCGGGACGGTAGCCCGGCCGGCTGGGGGTCACCGGTTGCTCTGCTTCGGTGGGGCGATCGGTGGTCCGGCCGTGGTGGGGCGGACGGTCCCTCGGCTGCGGTGGTCCGGCCGAGGTGGGACGGTCGCTCGGCCGCGGAGGTGGCGGGTCGGTTGTCCCGGTCCCGTTACGCCGGACGGCCCGGCGGAGTGCGCCGGGCCGTCCCTGTCGTGTGTTCCACGGGCGGGCTGTCAGTCCCGTACGTCCCGCATGCCGTGGGGCTCATGTGTCAGGCCGTACGGCAGATGCGAGACCACCGGAGTCGCGTCGAGCCGGGCTGTGATGACGAGGGTTCCCTCCTCGATCTGGTAGTCGAGGGGCAGGCCGAGGCCGCGCATCGCGGCGACCATGCCCGCGTTGGACGCCTGGGTGACCGCGTAGACGTTCTCGCAGCCCGCCTCGACCGCCATCCCCACCAGACGCCCGAGGAGTTCGGTGCCGATACCGCGCCGCTGCCACTCGTCCTCGACGAGCAGCGCGACCTCCGTCTCGTCCCCGTCCCACAGAAGGTGTCCGAGCCCGACGACACGGCCCGAGGCCGTCTGCACCGCGAGGGTGCGGCCGAACCGCGGGCTGAGCAGGTGCCTGAGGTAGCGGTCCGCGTCGCCGACCGGCCCGTGGTAGCGCATGCCGAGGGTGCGCCCCGAGCAGCGGGCGTGCATCTCCTTCGCCGCCTGCAGGTCGGAGGTGTCGGCCCGCCGCACGGTGATGGCGTCGCCCTCCGGCAGCGTCAGCACGTCCCGGCTGCGCGGGATGCGCGGGCCGAGCCGTGCGTCGAGCTCGACCAGGGCCCGTGCCCGGGCGAACTCCGTCGGGGTGAAGGGCAGATACGGCCGCTCCACAGTGATCACTCCGCCTTCCGGTGCCCGTAGCCGCATCACCGTGTCCTCGAGGGCGCCCTCGACCGGAGCGTCGTGCTCCGCCCGCCCCGAGCCGGGGGAGACGACGGGCAGCGAGCGGATGGTGCAGCGGCCGAGCAACTGCCTCAGTGCCAGCGGGAGCTCGGCCGCGTCCAGCGCCGTGCGCGTGGCCAGGCCCAGGATCCGGGTGGGGGCGTCCACCAGGTCGTGCGCGTCGGCCCGCTCGATCCAGCTCTCGGTGCCCCCGGCCGAGGAGACGGCACGGGTGATCTCGGTCGCCTCCCGCTCCGCCGGGGCCCGCAGCAAGAACTCGTCGACCGTGCCCTGCGCCAGCGGGTGCGTCTGCAGACTGAGGATGTCGATCCGCAGTCCGGCCAGCGCCGTGCACAGCGAGGCCAGCGCGCCCGGCTCGTCCCGCACCGTCGTCCGCATCCGCCACAGCGTGGTCGTGCCGCCGTCGGTACCGGTACCGGACAGCCCGGTTCGCTGCCCTTCGGCGAGCGTCCGGGCCCCGGTATCACGTGTGGGCGGGGCATGACCGTGGCGGCGTGCCCACCATGTGTGGAACCCGGCCGTGACGACCAGTCCCGCCGCCGACAGCGCCAGCAGGGCGGGGCCGTCGGGTCCGTGCCCGACGAGGTTGGCGGTCACGTCCGCCACGGCGACCGCCGTGAACAGGGCCGCCAGTTCGATGACGTCCCGTCGCCAGTGGTGCACCGGCCGGCCGTGCTTCGCTCGTGTCACATCAGACATATCCGGAGTCATGCAACCACTGTGAAGGAAGGGTGTTGCGTGATCACGAACGCTTTGTGTCTGATGAGTAAAGTATGCTTCTGTCCTTTTTGTTGTTCTTTTGACAAACGAATCCGCTCGGGATGCCTCCAGGGCGGCGTGCCGGGGCAGGCCCACGCCGCGCACCGGGGGATGACTCCGGTGCGCGGCGTGGTGACCGAGGGTACGCGAGCCGGAGGCCGGTCGCGGAACCGGGAACCACCGTGGCCGGGGCCGGCCCGGCAGTTCCGAACCACCTGTGAGGAAGGGGGAGTTACTGCCCCACGCGTCCCGGCTGGAGCACCTGCGTGAACAGCACGGTCCCGTCCTGCTCGCGCAGCCGGACGGTCAGTTCCCCGCTGTGCCCGTCGATGTCGACCTCACCGAAGAACTGGTAACCGCCGGCGGGGGAGACGTTCGAGGCGGTCGGCGCCTTCACGAACACGCGCTCGGGGCCGAACGTGTTGTCGAGCGCGCTCGCGGGAAAGGCGCCGGCGTTGAGCGGACCCGAGACGAACTCCCAGAACGGTTCGAAGTCGGTAAACGCGGCACGGGAGGGCTGGTAGTGCTGCGCCGACGTGTGATGCACGTCCGCCGTCAGCCACAGGGTGCCCGTGATCTTCCGGTGCTTGATGAAGCGCAGCAGCTCCGCGATCTGCAGCTCCCGGCCGAGCGGCGCGCCCGGGTCGCCCTGGGCGACCGCCTCGATGTTGGGCTGGTTCTCCGTCGGGTCCGGTACGACCAGGCCCAGGGGCATGTCCGCGGCGATCACCTTCCACACCGCGCGCGAGCGGGCGAGCTCCCGCTGGAGCCACTCCAGCTGCTCCGCCCCGAGGATGCCCTGCGGGTCGACAGTCTGGTTGTCGGGCGAGTTGGCGTTGCGGTAGGTGCGCATGTCGAGGACGAAGACGTCCAGCAGGGGACCGTGCCGCATGACCCGGTACACCCGGCCCTGCCGGTCGCCCGGCTGCAGGGTGGAGATGGGGAAGTACTCGCTGAACGCGCGCCGGGCCCGGGTCGCGAGCGCATCGATGCTTTTCTCGGTGTAGCGGGGGTCCAGGGAGGTGATCACCTCGCCCGGATACCAGTTGTTGCGGACCTCGTGGTCGTCCCACTGGATGACCGACGGCACCTGGGCATTGAACCTCCTGAGGTTCTCGTCCAGCAGGTTGTAGCGGAAGTTGCCGCGGTACTCGGCCAGGGTCTCGGCGACCTTCGACTTCTCCTTGGTGGTGATGTTCCGCCAGGTGCTGCCGTCGGGCAGCGTCTGGGTGGCGGTGATCGGACCGTCGGCGTAGATGTTGTCGCCGCTGCAGAGGAAGAAGTCGGGGTCGAGCTTCGCCATGGCGTTGTAGATCGTGTAGCCGCCGAAGTCCGGGTTGATGCCCCAGCCCTGGCCCGCCAGGTCGCCCGACCACAGGAAGCGCACCCCGTGACGGCGCCCGATCGGCGTCGTGCGGAAGGTGCCGGTCACGGGCTCTCCGGTACGACGCGGGTCGTCCGGGTCGGCCAGGAGCACGCGGTAGTGGATCTGCTCGCCCGCCGGCAGCCCGTGCAGCCGCGTGGTGCCCGTGAAGTCCGTGTCCGAGCCGAGCAGCGGGCCGTGCCATCTGTGCGGGTTGCGGAAGGACTCCGTCGCGGAGGTCTCGACGATCATCCGGGCCGGGCGGTCGGAGCGCACCCAGACGAGACCGGAGTGGGCGGTCACGTCACCTGCCTGGACACCCCAGCCCGCCTTCGGACGCCCGGACAGGGCGAAGGCCGCTGCCGAGCCCAGCGCGGTGGGAAGGGCGAGGGCCGCCGATGCGGCCAGGGAGCCGTGCAGGACGCTGCGGCGGCCGGGGACGGGACGGTGTGACATGAAGGTGCCTCCAATGGACGGTTCCGGCCAATAGGCACTGCCACAACTACTGGTGCGCCGCAGCGCACACGGAAACCAGAAGTGAACAACTGACCGCCGTGGAACCGCAGTTCGCGGAGCCGAGCCGGGCACAGGCGACGGGAGTGCGCCGGCCGCGGCGAAACGGAGAGCACCACTTCTCTTCTCCGGCCCAGTCCCCCTCGTCGGCGCCAGTGGCGCCCCGTTCGCCGGCACCGGGGCGTACGGGGCGGCGTGGGCCGCCGGAAACGCTCTGGTGGGCGCCGGAGCGGCAGTGGGCCAGAACGCGTTGACCGTCAGGCGCTCGAGGGGCGCGCACCCGGGACGCTCAGCGGCTGCCGTCCAGGATGACCCGCGCGACCAGCGCCGGGTCGTCGTTCATCGGGACATGCCCGCAACCCGGCAGCCGCACCAGCCGGGCCTTGGGGATGATCTGCTTGGCCCGGATGCCCTGACGGCGCACCAGAAGCCGGTCCTTGGTGCCCCACGCCACGGTGACCGGGAGTCCGGGCACGTCCTCCGTGAACTGGACGGAAATACCGGCGCGGAGCGTGTCGGCGAACCCCTCGGCACGGGCCAGCGCGAGCGTCTCGGCGACGACGGCCTCGGGCGAACGGCGGGCGGGACGTGCGTAGATGGTGCTCGTCAGTACCGTGCGCCCGGCCGCCGAACGCGACAGCCGCTCCACGAGCGGCGGCGGCATGCTCCGTGCGGCCTGTCGCATCGCCGCGAGCACCGTGAACGCGTACCGCCGCTCGGCCTCGGTCCAGAAACCGGCGGGCGAGAGCGCGGTGACGGACCGTACGCGTTTCTCGCGGCCCATCTCCAGGGCCAGCAGACCGCCGAGGGAGTTGCCCGCCACGTGCGGACGGTCGATCTCCAGCGCCTCGCACAGCGAACCGAGCGCCGGCACCACCGAGGACAGGCCGTACGCGAGGCCGTCGGGCAGGGCGGGGGACGCGCCGAAGCCGGGGAGGTCGACCGCGATCACGTCGCGCTCGGCCGCCAGGATGTCCACCACCGGGTCCCAGGCCTGACGGTGGTGGCCGATGCCGTGGAGCAGCAGAAGCGGTTCACCGGTGCCCACGCGCGCGTAGGAGACGGTCACGGTCCGCGGGCCGTGCGAAGAGGGGACGGTGAAGGAGACCGTGGCGGTCATGGTGCTGCTCCTCGTCTGGGACAGACTGACGGACACTGTCGTAGACAGCTTGTCAGCAACGGCTACCCGCCGGTAGCCCCCGAAGCGGTGAAACCGCGCCCCTGGTGCCTCAACCCGCGCAGCAGACGGCCGGATTGAAACCGCTGAGCGTGTCGGCACGCCGTGCTCCGGCCGAGGGGTTCCTCGCCGGGCCGGCCCGAGCACTCTGCCGGCCCTCTGGCCACCGGGCCGGGCGGCTGTCCGAACCGCCGTTGATGAACATCCAGAAACATCGATGAACATCCGTGGACGAAGGCTTCGCCTGCGTCTCATCCGTGTCACCCACCACGAACGCCGTGTGAACGCTGTGCGGCGCGGCGCCTGTGCAGTGCGTAAGGGATCGAGGATTGGTCTTGACCAAGGGTGGGGGCCGTCCTATGGTCGCAGAGAAGTGCAACAACCTTTAATAAACAAGGGCGCTAAAACGCCGCCGTGCCACGGCGATTGCGGAGGACAGGGTGGGGACCACGCGGCTGGAAACGGTGCCGGAGCCTAAGTACTGGCACCTCAAGAACGTACTCACCGAAGCACTCGACTCCGAGTTCTCCGTGGGCGAGATCCTGCCCAACGAACGGGACCTCGCGGCGCGCTTCGGCGTCGCCCGTGCCACGCTCCGCCAGGCCCTCGAGCAGCTGGAACTGGAAGGCCGGCTGCAGCGGCGCCGCGGCGTCGGCACCACCGTCGCCCCGCCCCGCATGGGCGTGGCCGTCGACTCCGAGCAGCACATGTGGCCGGGTGCGGACGGCGATGCCTGGCAGGCCGCGGACTGCACCGCCGCGGTCCCGCCCGCCGCGGTGGCCGATCTCCTTGTGACCGGCCGTTCCGAGCGGCTGCACACGGTGCGCCGCTCCCGCGTCACCCACGGCCAGCCCGTAGCCGCCGAGCTGCTCTACATCCCGGACTCCTCGGTGCCCGACCTGTCCGCGATCGACGCGCCCTCGGGTGCGGCACGCGCACGAGCCGTGCTGCGCGAGCTGCAGCACCTGGAGCTGGAGGGCCAGGAACAGGCCGTGGAACTCGGCTCGGTCAGCGCCGAGGACGCAAGGGAGCTCGACCGGCTGCCCGGCGCGCCCGTTCTCGTCGTCACCACCCGCTACTACGCCGAGGGCCGGACCGCGGCGGTGTCCGTCGCCACCTACCGCGCCGACACATGCCGTCTGACCTTCGGCGCCACCGGCGGGGTCGAGATCCACCACGACCCGGAGCGCCGCGCCTCCTGACCGTGGCGCCGGGCGCCGCGGCCCAGCCGCTATCCGCTTCTCGCCGCCGAGAGCCGTATCCGTCGCGCCCCGGACGAAGTGGTCCGGGGCGCGACGCGTCGCAGGGCCGGGTCAGCGCCGCGCGGTCACCGTGCCCTCCACCGCGAACAGCTCCTCCTCCACATGGTCCAGTGCCAGCCGCAGGGCGCCCGTCGCCACCGCGGCCTCGCCCAGGTGCGACAGCGCCACCTTCGGAGGGCGCAGACAGTAGCGGTCCAGCTCGTCGCGCAGCGGGTCCAGTACGCCGTCCAGGCCCGCCGCCCAGCCGCCGATGACGACCAGTTCGGGGTCGAGCGCGAGGACGAGCGCCGCCACGTCGTGCACGAGCCGCTGGATGAAGCGGTCCACGGCCGCGCGGGCCCGCTGGTCGCCCTCGCGGGCGAGCGCGAACACATCGGCCACCTGCTGCTCGTCGAGCGGCTGCAGTGGCTCGTCCGTGGTCGACAGCAGCGTCTCGGGAGTGGCCCCGCGGCCCAGCAGGTGCAGTGCGCCGATCTCCCCGGCCGCGCCGCCGTAGCCGCGGTGCAGCCGCCCACCGATCAGCGAACCGGCACCGGGGCTCAGCCCGGCCAGCACGAACACGATGTCGTCGGACTCGGCGGCCGCGCCCTTCCAGTGCTCGGCGACGGCCGCGGCGTTGGCGTCGTTCTCCACCAGCACCGGGCACTTGAAGGAGCGGCTGAGCCGATCGCCCAGTTTCAGACCGGTCCAGTCGGGCAGCGCCGTGCCCAGACGCACGGTGCCGTCGGCCTCGACGATCCCGGGGCTGCCCACGCCGACCGCGCGCAGCGAGTCACGGGCGACGCCCGCCCTGCGCAACAGCTCGGCGACCGTGCTCCGCAGCCGTTCCAGACGTTCGTCAGCCGAAGCCGCCTCCGAGACCTCCTTGGACAGAGTGCCCAGCTCCCGGCCGTCGAGATCGGCGAGCACCGCCGTCACCCGGTGTGCGCCGACGTCCAGGCCCAGCAGATGGCCCGCCTCCGCACGGAACCGGAACCGGCGCGCCGGCCGCCCCTGGCGGCGGGCGGCGCCCTCCTCGGCCGCCTGCTCCACCACCAGCCCGGCTTCGATCAGGCCCTCCACGACGCCCTCGACGGTCGGCCGGGACAGCCCGGTCACCCGGGTGATCTCGGTGAGCGTCGCGCAGTCCGCGGCGCGCAGCGCATGCAGCACCACCGCCGAGTTGATCCTTCTCAGCAGAGAGGGGTCCCCGCCGGTCAGCCGCCCCAACGTCCGTCCTCCCAGCTCGTGCGCGTGTTGGGCGGATCGTACTCGGCGCCGCGCACACCCGCGAGGGCCAGGCACCATCTGAGCGGATCAGAACCGGGGGCGTGTCGTCCGCGGCCGTGCCGAGAACGCCGGCATACGGCTCCGCCGTCCCGGCGGCGACGGTCGGCCGCCGGTGCCGACGGCCCCGGACGGCGCGTGGGTGCGGGCGGGGCGGCCCTGTGGCGCGAATACAGCCCCGCGAATTGTCGATGTGCGCACCTCACAGGGCAACTGACACCGCGCCAATTGTCAGTGGGAACTGGTCTACTGGACATATGACCATCGAGCAGTTCCTGGACGCGATCGACGTGCTGTGCGCGCGGGAGTTCCCCGCGCTGCGCGGCGGGTCGGACGCGGGGTTCGGAGGACCCGGCTTCCAGGTGGCCGCTTTGGCGGCGAGCGTCGGTCTCGCAACGGGCGACGGCGCGGATCGGGAGCGGACGGCGGACGACTTCCACGCCTGGAAAGAGGCCATAGCCCAGCGGCTGGACGACCGATGGGGACAGGCGCACCGCTGGGGACTGCTGACGGTGGTTGTGCGCAGGGCACGCGGCGAGGAGATACCGGAGCCCTGGGCGACGCTCAGTGACCTCGTGGATGACGTCTACCTCTGGGAGGCGGGCGATACGGGCCGCTGGGTCGCCCTCGGGGTGGCCGAGCGCGACCGGACCGACGAGATACGGCTCCTGGCCGCCGTCACGGACCGGGACCCGCTCTGACCGGCTAGTGCTCGGCGGCCGTGCGCAGCCGTGCGAACTCCTCCGCCATCGTCGCCGCCGTCCAGTGAGCGTTCAGACCGCTGGGGTTGGGCAGCACCCACACACGACTCGACCCGATCGTCTGCTCCTGCGGACCGACTACGGCCCGTCGGTCGCCGAAGGCCGCCCGGTACGCGGTGACTCCTACGACCGCCAGCCAACGGGGCCCAAGGTGTGCGACCTTGGTGCTCAGAACGCGCCCGCCCTCCCGGTACTCCTCGGCGGTCAACTCGTCGGCCCGCGCGGTCGCCCGCGCCACCACATTGGTGATACCGAGTCCGTAGGAGAGCAACTCGGCCTGCTCCGAAGGCCGCAGCAGCCGTGGGGTGAAGCCCGAGAGGTGGAGCACAGGCCAGAAGCGGTTGCCGGGGCGCGCGAAGTGATGGCCGGTGGCCGCTGTCATGAGACCGGGATTGATACCGCAGAAAAGGACCTTGAGGCCGTCCGCGATCACGTCCGGTACCAGACGGTCGCGGGCGGCCTCCAGTTCCGCCGGGGTGAACCGGGTCAGAGGATCGCCCCCGGGGTGTAGCCGGCGGCCTCCGGGTGCCGCTTCAGCAGCTCCTCGACCCGGCCGACGACCGCGCCGACCTGGTCGGCCGCGGCACCCGTGAAGGACAGCTTGTCCGCCATCAGCGCGTCCAACCCCCCGCGGTCCAGCGGGATGCGCTCGTCCGCGGCCAGCCTGTCCAGCAGCTCATTGCGCTCCGCGCCCTGCTCACGCATGGCGAGGGCGCAGGCCACGGCGTTCTCCTTGATGGCCGCGTGCGCGACCTCACGGCCGACGCCCGCGCGCACCGAGGCCATGAGCACCTTCGTGGTGGCGAGGAAGGGGAGGTAGCGGTCGAGCTCACGCGCGATGACCGCCGGGAAGGCGCCGAACTCGTCGAGCACCGTCAGGAACGTCTCGAGCAGACCGTCCAGTGCGAAGAACGCGTCCGGCAACGCCACCCGGCGTACCACCGAGCAGGACACGTCACCCTCGTTCCACTGGTCGCCCGCCAGCTCACCGGTCATGGAGGCGTAGCCGCGCAGGACGACCATCAGGCCGTTGACGCGCTCGCAGGAGCGGGTGTTCATCTTGTGCGGCATCGCGGAGGAGCCGACCTGGCCGGGCTTGAAGCCCTCGGTCACCAGCTCGTGCCCGGCCATCAGCCGGATCGTCTTCGCCAGCGAGGACGGCGCCGCGGCCAGCTGCACCAGTGCCGTGACGACCTCGTAGTCGAGCGAGCGGGGGTAGACCTGGCCGACCGAGGTGAAGGCCTTCGAGAAGCCCAGGTGGTCGGCGATCCGCTGCTCCAGCTCGGCGAGCTTCGTGGCGTCGCCGCCGAGCAGGTCGAGCATGTCCTGCGCCGTGCCGACGGGTCCCTTGACACCGCGCAGCGGGTACCGGACGAGCAGCTCCTCGACCCGGCCGTAGGCGACCAGCAGCTCGTCGGCGGCGGTCGCGAAACGCTTGCCGAGAGTGGTGGCCTGCGCGGCGACGTTGTGCGAGCGGCCCGCCATGACCAGCTCGCCGTACTCGGCGGCGAGCTTGCCGAGACGCGCCAGCACGGCCACCGTACGGTCGCGCATCAGCTCCAGGGAGAGCCGGATCTGCAGCTGCTCGACGTTCTCCGTCAGGTCGCGGGAGGTCATGCCCTTGTGCACATGCTCGTGCCCGGCCAGAGCGTTGAACTCCTCGATCCGCGCCTTCACATCGTGCCGGGTGACCTTCTCGCGCTCGGCGATCGAGGCGAGGTCGACCTGGTCGAGCACACGCTCGTAGTCGGCGATCGCCGCGTCCGGCACCTCGATCCCCAGGTCCTTCTGGGCCCGCAGCACGGCGAGCCAGAGCTGTCGCTCCAGCCTCACCTTCTGCTCGGGCGACCAGAGCGTGGCGAGCTCGGCGGAGGCATAGCGTCCGGCGAGGACGTTCGGGATACGGGGCTTTGCGGGCGCAGCAGTCACGTACACGGAGTTTACCCGCCGTCCATCAGGGGTCCGACGCGTCCAGGCGTGCACCGAGCCAGGTCAGCGGGTGCGAACGGGCCCCGTCTCCGGCGGCCGGGAGAGCAGTCGGCCGGCCCGTGCACGATGTGCCCCGATCGGCCGAACGGCGGTGACGGCCGATGGGGTGGGGGCGTTGAGCTTGTATGAGCAGGAGCCGTAGGTTGCGGGAGCTGTCAGGGGCGGCAGCGTACGACCAGCTGCAGGCGCAGCTGGCCCGCGCCGCCGCTGGAATGGCCCGGAAGAAGCCGCTGCCGCGGCAGGGAACCGAGCAGACACTCCGGCCGGCGGGTCCCGAGCCGGACGTAGGTCACGAGGACGTGGTGCCGACCGGCTCGGGCTGAGTCTGTCCCCCGGCCGCAGCTGCCGGTGCGGACGGCAGAGGCCGGCGCATCTCCGCACCGTCGGCGCCGCGGCGTGCACCGGCGCCGGCTGCCTCGCCGCACGGGCCGCCTGGGGGCTGCGGTGGTGTCCTCGGGCTACCGCCGGTGTGCCGGGCGTTTCGAGGAGTCCGCGACCTCCGCCAGGATGTCCCCGTGGCACAACTCGGGCGCGCACCAGCACGCGAGCGTCCTGCCGCGCAGTGCGGGCACGAGCTCCAGCAGGTCGGGGCGTGCCATCAGATATTCCCGGTACTTGGCCATCACCTCGGCCCGCGTCCCGTCGTGCTTCTTCTTGGCGGTGTCGATCTGGAAGGGGTTGTAGAGCGGGTGCTGTCGGAGGTTCCAGCCGCCCCGGGTGAGGCGGCGGCCGATGTAGACGACTTCCTCGGGTGCGTGTTCCAGCCGGGAGCCGAACTCCTGAATGCGGCCTTTCAGGTTGATCACCTCGGCGGTCACACGAGACTCCCTTCGAAGCGTTGCGTGCTCCCTACGCGGTCGGCCCCTCGTAGGGCAGCAGCTCCGGGCGCTTGGCCGGGCGGCCGTCGCCCGAGGAGCGACCCGTCAGCCGTCGGCCTATCCAGGGCAGCAGATGCTGCCGGGTGAAGCGGATGTCGGCGGTCCGCCTGGTCACCCAGTTCGGCGGCGCGGGCACGGGCAGCGGCGTGCGCCATTCCGTATCCTCCGCCTCGTACCCGAGCGTCTGCCACACGGCTTCCGCCACCCGGCGGTGTCCGTCTGCCGTCAGATGCAGCCGGTCCACGTCCCACATACGGGGGTCGGCGAGTGATGCCGCGCTGTAGAGGTCGACCACGAGCGCGCCGTTTCGCTCGGCGAGCTCGTCGACGCAGGCGAACAGCTCTTCCATACGGGGGCGGAAGCGCTCGAGGACCGGGCCCTGACGGCCGGGGCTGCGCATCAGGACGAGTTGCTTGCACGCCGGGGCCAGACGCTCCACGGCCTCCGTTAGCAGCCCCCGTACGCGTCCCATGTCGCACCTGGGACGCAGCGTGTCGTTCAGTCCGCCGACCAGTGTGATCACGTCGGGCCGCATCGCCGCGGCCAGGTCGATCTGCTCGTCGACGATCTGCCCGATCAGCTTGCCCCGCACGGCGAGATTGGCGTACCGGAACCCAGGCGTCTGTGCGGCCATCCGACCTGCCAGGACATCCGCCCAGCCGCGGTAGGAGCCGTCGGGTAGCAGGTCCGACATGCCTTCGGTGAAGGAGTCGCCGACGGCGACCAGGCTCGTATATGTGGGGTTCGTGTGCATGGCGTGGCCGATGGTATCCCGCGGGCATACCCCACGGTCGGTCGCCCCGTACACCCCTGGTCCTGGGGCCGCTCGGCCCCCACACGTACAAGGCGGGGAGGGCCTGCGGCCGCCCGGGGGAAACAGGTTCGCGCGGCTCGCCCGGGGCGGGGTTCGGGTCAGGCGGCCGGTCCAGGTTCGCTCGCCTGGCCGAACAGCTCCCGCAGCACGTCCTCCATCGTCACCAGGCCCACCAGCCGTCCGTCCTCACCGGTCACCCCCGCCAGGTGCGTACGGTCGCGGCGCATCGCCGTGAGCACGTCGTCCAGCGGAGTGTCCTCGCGTACCCGGGGGACGGGACGGATGTCCTGCAGCGGGAAGGGCCGGTCCCGGGGCAGGGCGTCCAGTGCGTCCTTGACGTGCAGATACCCGACGATCCGGCGGTTCTCGTCCACGACCGGGAAGCGGGAGAACCCGGACTCGGCGGAGAGCCTCTCCAGTTCCTCCGGGGTCACGCCTACGCGTGCGTAGACCACACGTTCGAGTGGCACCAGCACGTCGCGCACGCGCATACGGCCCAGCTCCAGGGCGTCGTGCAGCCGCTCCCGAGCGCGGTCGTCGATGAGCCCCGCCTCGGTGGAGTCCTTGACGAGGCGGGCCAGCTCGTCGTCCGAGAAGGTGGCCGAGACCTCGTCCCTGGTCTCGACGCGCATCAGCGTCAGCAGGGTGTTCGCGAAGGCGTTCACCGTGAAGATCACCGGGCGCAGGGCCCGGGACAGGCCGACCAGCGGAGGCCCGAGCAGCAGGGCCAGACGCACCGGTTCGGCGAGCGCGATGTTCTTGGGCACCATCTCGCCGAACAGCATGTGCAGATAGGTCGCCAGCGTCAGCGCGATCACGAACGACACCACGCGGCCCGCACCCGACGGGATACCCACCGCGTGGAACACGGGCTCCAGCAGATGTTCGATCGCGGGTTCGGCGACGACACCGAGGACCAGGGTGCACAGGGTGATGCCGAGCTGTGCGGCCGCGAGCAGTGCCGACACATGCTCCAGACCCCACAGCACGCTGCGGGCACGCCGGTCGCCCGCCTCGGCGCGGGGTTCGATCTGGCTGCGGCGGACCGAGATCAGGGCGAACTCGCCGCCCACGAAGAAGGCGTTCCCGACCAGCGTCAGCAGGCCGATCAACAACTGGACGATCGTCACCGGTCCTCCTCCCGCAAGGCGGTGGCCGGCTTGTGCAGGCGCACCCGCGCGGCCCTGCGTCCCGAGGCGTCCACCACGTCGAGGCGCCAGCCGGCGACCTCCAGGCTGTCGCCCTTGACCGGTATCCGGCCGAGCTCGGCGGCGATGAGACCGGCCAGCGTCTCGTAAGGGCCCTCGGGCACCCGCAGCCCGACACGGGCGAGCTGGTCGATGCGGGCGAAGCCGTCGGCCCAGAACAGCGCGCGGCCGGACTCGTCCGTGCCGGCCGGGGCCAGGTCCGGCGCCTCCTGCGGGTCGTGCTCGTCACGCACCTCCCCGACGACCTCCTCGACGATGTCCTCCAGCGTGACCACTCCGGCGGTTCCCCCGTACTCGTCGATGACGACGGCCATGGCGATCTTGCCGGAGAGCCGGTCCAGCAGCCTGTCGACGGTGAGGGACGCGGGCACGAACAGCGGTTCGCGCATCACCTGTGCGACAGGACAGTGCGGCCGCTCCTCGGCCGGGGTGGCCACGACGTCCTTGATGTGGGCGATGCCCACGACCGAGTCGAGGCTGCCGCGGTAGACCGGGAAGCGCGACAGGCCCGTCGCGCGGGTCGCGTTGGCCACGTCCTCGCAGGTCGCCTGGACCTCGAGAGCGACGACCTGGACACGCGGAGTCATCACGTTCTCCGCGGTGAGGTCGGCCAGGTTGAGGGTGCGGACGAACAGCTCCGCGGTGTCCGCCTCCAGGGCGCCCTCTTTCGCGGAGTGCCGGGCGAGTGCCACCAGCTCCTGGGGCCCGCGTGCGGAGGCCAGCTCCTCGGCGGGCTCGATGCCGAAGCGGCGGACGACGCGGTTGGCCCCGTTGTTCAGATGGGTGATGAAAGGCCGGAAGGCGGCGCTGAACCAGCGCAGCGGCGACCCGGCCCTCTTGGCCACGGCCAGCGGTGAGGAGATGGCCCAGTTCTTGGGCACCAGCTCACCGACCACCATCAGGAACAGGGTCGACAGAGCCGTGCCGACGACCAGGGCGACGGACATGGCCGCGGAGCGGGACAGCCCCAGCGAACGGAGCGGGCCCGCGAGGAGCCTCGCGATCGACGGCTCGGAGAGCATGCCGACCACCAGATTGGTGACCGTGATGCCGAGCTGCGCCCCGGACAGCTGGAAGGTCAGGCTTCGTACGGCCTTGAGCGCGCCGGCAGCGCCGCGCTCACCGTGCCGCGCGGCATCCTCGAGGGCGCTGCGCTCGACGGTGGTGAGCGAGAACTCCGCCGCGACGAAACCGCCGCAGGCGAGCGAGAGCGCCACCGCCACCAGCAGGAACAGCACTTCGGTCATCGAGTCACCTCTGTCCCAGGATCGGTCCGGGACGTGGGGACCGCGCGAGGTCGGCTACTGGGAGGCTCGCCCATCGGCGGACGCTCACACCTTTCCATGGTGGGACGAGTTGACCCGTCCGGAGGAACGCTCGACCTCTTCATGGTAAAGGATCGGCAAAGTCGTTACTCTCCCAGGAGTTTCACCCAGCGACGCCAGTGCTCCTCCGGCACGTACCCGGCCGCCCGCCACGCATGGTGGGCGGTCTCATTGCGCTGGAGCACCATCGCGTCCCCACGGCGTCCGCCGAGCCGTACGAACCGTTCCTCCGCCGCGGCGAGCAGCGCCGAGCCGATGCCCTGCCGCCGCCGGTCCGGGTGCACCGCGAGCCGGTACAGATGGCAGCGCCAGCCGTCGAAGCCCGCGATCACGGTGCCCACCAGGGCGCCGCTCTCCTCGACGAGGATCAGCGCCTCGGGATCGCGGGCGAGCAGTCGCTCCACACCGTCGCGGTCGTCGCTGATGCTTGTGCCCTCGGCGGCCGTCTTCCAGAAGGCGAGCACGCCGTCCAGGTCCTCGGGCCGGGCGGCCCGTATCCGGAGATCGGTCATGTGGTGATCACAGCACGCGTCGCCGCCGGGTACCGGGAATTCCGGCATACGGACGGCTACTCGGCGCGCAGTGCCTCGATCACGGGCGCGAACGCCTCCATGTGCGGCTCCAGAACGGTCAGGTAGGAGAACCCGTACCGCCTGCGCCGGTCCCGGATCTGCTCGACGATCTGGTCCAGCGTGCCGAGCAGGACGACGGGCAGCCCCAGTGCTTGTTCAAGGCTCAGGTCCGGGGCGCGGTCCACGAGCGGACGCACCGCGGCCGCGCGGTCCTCGGTGATGGCGACCAGCTGGATGAGCAGGTTCAGCTCGGCCGGCTGCGCACGGCCCTCGGCCAGCTTCCGGTACAGGGCCACGCGCCCGTCGAGTTCCTCGGCCGTGAGCAGTGCCAGCCGCCCCGTCGTGCTCCCCGGCACCGAGCGCGCCCCGGTGAACGCCGCGATGTCGGCGTGCTCGGCGGTCAGCTTCAGCATCCGGTCGCCGCCCGCTCCGATCAGCAGCGGCACCCGGGGCCGCTGCACCGGCCGGGGACGGTGCTCCTCACTGCCGAGCAGCCGGCCCAGTTCCTCCACCGTGCGGCGCAGATGGTCCACGCGCTCGCCCGGAGAGCCGTACGGCAGGCCCGCCCGGTCGTGTTCGGCCTGTACGTATCCGGTGCCGAGACCGAGTTCGAGACGGCCGCCGGTCAGTGCGTCCGTGGTCGCCACCTCGCGGGCCAGCAGCGCCGGATTCCAGAATCCGGCGTTGAGCACGAACGTGCCGACCCGTGGACGCTCCGTCGCCTCGGCCGCCGCGACGAGCGCCGGGAACGGGGCCGGAAGGCCGAGGTGGTCGGGGACGAGGATGACGTCGTAGCCGAGTTCCTCGGCGCGCCGGCACCTGTCCCGTCACTCGCCGGCCGCCGCGGGTTCGATCAGGTTGACGCCGAAGCGGAACGGACGCGGACGTGGCACGAACTCTCCTCGGCCGAGCGCGACTTGATGTGTGCCGAGTACATCATTCGTGCGCGATCGCCGCCAGCACATTCATGCGCGACGCTCGCAATGCCGGCAGCAGAGCCGCCACCACACCCACGACCGCCGAACCAACCACCACGACGACGATCGTGCTCCAGGGGATCGCCAGCGCCTTCATGCCCTGCAGCGCGAGCACCTGCTGGGTGCACACGCCCCACACCAGCCCCAGTGCGAGCCCGAGCACGGCCCCGAACACGGCGATCACCACCGACTCCAGCCGGATCATGCGCCGCAACTGGCGCCGGCCGAGTCCGATGGCCCGCAGCAGACCGATCTCACGGGTGCGCTCGACGACCGACAGGGCCAGGGTGTTGACCACGCCGAGGACGGCGATGACGATCGCCAGCCCGAGCAGCGCGTACACGAGGTAGAGCAGCACCGCGATCTGGTCGTGCACCAGCTTCTTGTAGTCGGCCTGGTCGCGGACCTGGACCTGCGGGTACGGGGCGAGGGTCTTCTCCAGCCGGGACCGAAGCTGGTCCTTCGGCGTGCCGGGCGCGGCGTTCACGTACAGGCCGGAGTCCTGCCCCTCGGGCACGTACTTCTGGAGCGTCGCCATGCCGAAGTACAGCCCGCCCTGAGTGCCGAAGCCACCGGAACCGCCCTGGTCGGTCAGGGCTCCCACCTTCAGTTCGGTGCGGTGCCCGGCCGGGAACTCGACGGGGAGTGTGCTGCCCAGGCGGACGCCGTGGCTCTTCGCGAACTTGGCGTCCATCGCGAGGGCACCCTCGGCGAGCGCGGTGGCCGTGTCGCCCTGCGTGTAGGCGATGTGGGCGACGTCATCGAGCCGGGGGTCGTAGCCCGCGGCGGTGGTCTCGACACGCTGGCCGTCCGGCAGCCGTACCGCGACGGGTGTGAACCGCTGGCGGACCACGAGCCCCACACCGTCCGTGGCGCGCAACCGGTCGGTGATCTCCTGCGGGAAGGGCTGGAAGTTGGCGTTCTGCACCACGAAGTCGGCGCCCAGCGTCTTGTCGATCTGCTGGTCGAACGACTTGGACATGGACGCGCTCGCCACCGACATCCCGCCGACCAGCGCGAGCCCCACCATCAGCGCGGAGGCGGTGGCACCGGTGCGGCGCGGATTGCGCAGGGCGTTGCGCTGGCTCATCCGCCCGACGGAACCGAACACGGCGGGGAAGGCCCCGCCCAGGACGCGGATCACCGGCCGCACGAGCAGCGGCCCCGCGATGACGGTCGCGACCAGCGTGAGGACCACGCCGAGCCCGAGCAGCGAGGCGGCCGGCGCGGTCTTCGTGGCCCGGGCGCATCCCGCGAGGGCGGCCACGCCGAGCGCGCCGACGATCGCGCCGGCCACCGCCCGGACCCTCAACGGCCGCCCGACACCAGCGACCTCCGCGTCCGCCAGGGCCGCCATGGGCGAGACGGCGGCTGCGCGCCGAGCCGGGAGGTAGGCGGCCACGAAGGTCACCCCGACCCCGACCGCGTAGGCGGCGACGGGAGTCGGCCAGTTGATCACCATCTCGGTGGACTTCAGGTTCATGCCGAACGCGCTCATCAGCCGGATGAGCCCGGCCGCCAGGCCGATGCCCGCGGCGAGCCCGAGTGTCGAGCCGGCCAGCCCGAGCAGCAGCGCCTCCGTCAGCACGGACCGGCGCACCTGCCGCCGGTCCGCCCCCAGGGCGCGCAGCAGCCCCAGTTCGCGGGTGCGCTGGGCGATGAGCATCGAGAACGTGTTGACGATCAGGAACACGCCCACGAGCACGGCGATGCCGGCGAATCCGAGCATCACGTACTTGATCACGTCGAGGAAGGCGCCGAGCTGGTCGGTGTTCGACTTGGCTTGTTCGCTCGCCGTCTTGAGGTCGTAGGCGGAGGAGTGGAGCGCCGCCGCGACCCGCTGCTTGAGCTGTGCGTCACCGACCCCGGGTGCCGCGTCGACCGCGATGCTCGTGGCCGCCGAGGGGTTGCCGAGCAGTTTGGCCTGGGCGGTCGGCGTGTCGAGGAACACCAGCGCGGCGCCCGGGTTGGTGGTCGTGAAGGTGGCGATGCCAACGATGCGCACCTTGAACGAGCCGGGCCGGGCGAGGACGGTCAGCGTGTCGCCGATCTTCACGTTCTTGTGCTCGGCGGTGTCCGCGTCGAGGAGCGCCTCACCTGGGCCCTGCGGCGGGTGCCCGGACGTCAGTTTGACCGGACTTCTCTCGGTGACGTACCAGTTCTTGGCGATGGTGGGCGCGCCGGTGGTCGGGCCCACGGGCTCGTTCTTGCTGTCGACGACCGTGATGTTCTGGACGGCGGCGTCCACATGGGTGGCCGCGACGCCGTCGACCTTGGCCACCTGGGTGGCCAGTGCGGCGGGGACGGTCGGCGTCACACCGGACGGCACCTGCGACGTCAGGTCCTCCTTGGGGCCGACGGTCACATCGGCGGCCGTGGAGGCGAACAACCGGTCGAAGGTCCGCGTGACGGTGTCCGAGAAGATCAGGCTTCCCGCGACGAACGCAACGGACAGGAGGACGGCCAGCGCGGAGAGCGCGAGCCGTCCCTTGTGCGCGAGGAAGCTGCGCAGAGTCGCCTTCAGCACGGTGCCCCAGTCCCCGGTCGTCAGTGCTCGCGGTCGGAGGTGTCGTCGTAGGTCGCCCGGATCGTGTCGAAACGCTTCATGCGCTCCAGCACCGCGTCCGCGGTCGGCCGTTCCATCCTGTCCACGATCCGCCCGTCCGCCAGGAACAGCACCAGGTCGGAATGGGCGGCCGCGCCCGGATCATGCGTGACCATGACGACGGTCTGCCCCAGCTGGTCCACCGCGTCCCGCAGAAAGCCCAGCACCTCGAGGCCCGCCCGGGAGTCCAGGTTGCCCGTGGGCTCGTCCGCGAAGATCAGTTCCGGGCGGGATGCGAGCGCCCGGGCGCAGGCGACGCGCTGCTGCTGGCCGCCGGACAGCTGGGCCGGCCGGTGTTTCAGTCGGTCCCGCAGCCCGAGAGTGTCGATCACCTGGTCCAGCCACTTCTGGTCGGGCTTCTGGCCCGCGATGTCCATCGGGAGTGTGATGTTCTCGATCGCGTTCAAGGTCGGGATGAGATTGAACGACTGGAACATGAATCCGATACGGTCCCGGCGCAGCCGGGTCAGTTCGCGGTCCTTCAGACCCGTGATCTCCGTGTCGCCGAGCCATACCTGTCCGGCCGACACGGTGTCGAGTCCCGCGAGGCAGTGCATCAGCGTGGACTTCCCGGAACCCGAGGGGCCCATGACCGCGGTGAAGCGGCCGCGTGCGATGTCCACATCGACCGCGTCGAGGGCGAGCACCGCCGTCTCACCCGAGCCGTACGCCTTGGTCAGGCCCCGGGCGCGGGCGGCGATCCCGTCCGCCTCCGCGCGGCCCCGGGCGTGCTCGGCAGCAGTAGTGGACAAGTCCGCCTCCTCGCTCGTGAACGTCCCGATGTTCCCGTCTTCCCCGATCCGGCCGAGGGTAGTGTGGCGCACCCCACAGCCGGTATCCCTCCGAAGTCCCGACTCTCTGATGCCCGTGTAAGGGGCACTTTCCATCCCGGGGGTGGACCTGGACTGCGCTCTTGCCGTTACTAGCACCTGGGCGCTAGCTTTGAAGGTATGGCGAAGACCCAGCTGAACGTGAGGGTGGACGAGGACACCGCCCGCGCCGCTCGCGAGCGTGCCCTGGAGCGTGGCATGAGCGTCAACCGCTACATAGAAGAACTGGTCCGGCAGGACACCGGGGAAGTCGGTCACACCTTCGTCGAGGCCACCGCCGACTTCATGAAGCAGTACGAGTCCGTCTTCGCCGAGGAGTTCGGCGCCGCCCGCGAGGGCTCGGGCGAGCACCGGAGCGAAGGTCGTCGCTGATCCGTTGGACAACCTCAGAATCGACCTCGCCTGGCTGCTGATGGTCGCAGAACAGAAGACACCCGGGGACCCCCAGGTCACGGACTGGGGCGCGCTGGTCGCCGCGGTCAGCCGGCACGAGGCGGAGATATTCGGCGTCCCCGTCTACGACACCCCGCACGCCCGCGCCGCCGCCCTGCTCCAACTGCTGTTGCACGTCCCGGCGCTGGAGCGCTCCAACGCGCTGTTCGCATCCGCGGTCGCCTACGGATATCTGGTCGCCAGCGGCGTCAAGGTCGCCACCTCGCCGGAACAGGTGCGGGATCTTGCCCGGCTGGTCAAGAGCGGCGAGGCGTCGGTGCACGACATCACCGAGGAACTGCGCCAGTGGAGCCTGTGACTACCCCTCGGAAGCGGGCCGCCTGGCGGTGCCCAGCACACAGTGCGAAGAGGGCACGATGGGGCCTTGGGCGGGTACCGACACGCGCCGGTAGGGCCCCAGTTCGAAGCCCGCGGATCTGATCGCGGCGACCGGGTCCCGGTCGAGGCGGCAGCCGCCGAACAGCCGCGGCCACACGGTGCGGTCCAGCGCCCGCCTGGCGATGTCCGTCACGCGCCCGCCGCCCCGGCCGTGCTCGAGGAAGCGCAGCTCACCACCCGGCCGCAGCACGCGCCTGATCTCCGCCAGAGCGCGCGGGACATCGCGCACGCTGCACAACACCAGCGACACGACCGCCGCGTCGAAGGCCTCGCTCTTCACCGGCAGCGCCTCCGCCGCACCCGGCACCACATCCACCGGTACGTCGGCGCGCAGGGCGGCGGTCACCGCGAGCTGCCGCAGCGCTCGCTCCGGCTCGATGGCCACCACCTCGGCCACCGCGCGCGGATAGTGCGCGAAGTTCAGGCCGTTGCCCGCGCCGATCTCGATCACCCGCCCCGAAAGACCGGCGAGGAGTGCGGTGCGGTGCGGACCCATGCCCCGATCGGCGGTCACGCTGAACCGGGCGTAGAACCGGGAGTAGAGGGGGTGGTGGACGACGTCCTTGGGGGCACGAACCGGCATGCCGGGCCTCCCTGGGGGCAACGCGGGCGTTACCGGAATTGTCCCCAGGACCCGACCCGCTGACGCACGTCCGGGCCGTACGGCGAACGCCTCCCCGTGCACACCTGCCCGTCGCCGTGGCGTGAGCGCCTGCCCGTCCCCGCGGCTACGGCGCGAACGCTGTGGTGAACGTCTCCGCGTCCCACGTCCCGCCCAGCCGGGGCGCGAGCCAGTCTGGTGCCGCGCCACGGAAGGCGGCGGGGGCGTACGAACCGGCGCCCGCGGGCAGCGCGCCGAGCAGTGGCGCCCCGGCCACCACCGGAAGGTCGGCGAGGTTGCACCGGGAGGCCAGGTCCGCGTCGTCGGGCCAGCTGCCGATGACCACACCGGCCAAGTCCAGCCGCCGGTGCCGCAGTTCGCGCGCGGTCAGCTCGGTCGCGTTCAGCGTGCCGAGGCCCGCCGGCGCGACCACCAGGACCGGTGCCGCCAGCAGCGCTGCCGCGTCCGCCAGGGTGCCGCCCTCGTCGTCGAACCGTACGAGCAGCCCGCCCGCCCCCTCGACGAGCACCAGATCGTGTTCGGTGGCCAGTTTGGCAGCCGCCTCCGCCACCTCGTGCGGCCGCACGGGCGGCATGCCGGCCCGCCGGGCCGCCGTCGCCGGCGCCAACGGCTCCGGATACCGGGCCAGTTCACGCGTCGTCGCGGCGCCCGCGAGACGGGCCACCTCCGCGGCGTCACCACGCTCCCCGGCCCCTACGCCCGTCTGCGCGGGCTTGAGGACGGCCACGGACCGCCCGGCGGCGAGGGCCGCCGCCGCGACGGCGGCGGTCGTGACCGTCTTGCCGATATCAGTCCCGGTCCCTGTGACGACCACTACCGACATGTCAGCCCTCCTGCGCCGCCGCGCACATCGCGCGCGCGATCCGTGCCACGTCCGCGTCAGCCGTCACATAGGGCGGCATGGCGTAGACGAGGTCGCGGAAGGGCCGCAGCCACACACCCTCGCGCACCGCGGCCCGCGTCGCCGCCGCCATGTCCACCTCGCGGTCGAGCTGGAGGACACCGATGGCGCCGAGGATCCGCACATCGCGCACCCCCGGCACGGACGCCGCCTCGGCGAGGCCCTCCCGCAGGCCCGTCTCGATCCGCTTGACCTCCGACTGCCAGTCCTGACCGAGCAGCAGTTCTATGGAGGCGCAGGCCACGGCGGCCGCCAGCGGGTTGCCCATGAAGGTGGGGCCGTGCGCGAGTACCGGGACCTCGCCGCGGGAGATGCCCTCGGCCACCCGCGGGGTGCACAGCGTCGCCGCCATGGTCATATACCCGCCGGTCAGCGCCTTGCCCACGCACATCACATCCGGCGTGACCGCCGCGTGGTCGGCGGCGAACAGTGCTCCTGTGCGCCCGAACCCGGTGGCGATCTCGTCGAACACGAGCAGCACGTCGTGCGCGTCGCACGCCTCGCGCAGCACCCGAAGATAGGCGGGGGAGTGGAAGCGCATCCCTCCGGCGCCCTGCGCCACCGGTTCGACGATCACCGCGGCCAGTTCGTCGGCGTGCTCTTCGATCGTCGCGCGCAACCGGTCGGCGTACGACTCCTCGTAGTCGGCGGGCGGTGCCCCGGTGAACAGCTGCCGTGGCAGGACGCCCCGCCACAGCTCGTGCATGCCGCCCTCGGGGTCGCACACGGACATCGGATGCCAGGTGTCGCCGTGGTAGCCGCCGCGCCAGGTCAGCAGCCGCTGCTTGGCGGGGCGGCCGAGCGAACGCCAGTACTGCAGGCACATCTTGACCGCGACCTCGACCGAGACAGAGCCGGAGTCCGCGAGGAACACATGCTCGAGGCCATTTGGCGACATATCGACAAGCAGCTTCGCCAGACGGACGGCGGGCTCATGGGTGAGCCCGCCGAACATCACATGACTCATCCGCGTCAGCTGCCCGTGTGCGGCCTCGTTGAGCACCGGGTGGTTGTAACCGTGGATCGCCGACCACCAGGACGACATGCCGTCGATCAGCTCTCCGGAGCCGTCGGCGAGGCGCAGGCGCACGCCGCTCGCCGACTCCACGACGAGCGGTTCCTGCCGCCCGGGCATCGGGCCGTACGGATGCCAGACGTGCTGCCGGTCCAGCGCCAGCAGTTCGCCCACGGACAGGTCAGGCATTGGGCGCGAGATCCGTTCCGGCACCCCGGCGGCGTACGGCCACCAGGTCCGTACGGGCTTCCCCTGCCTGTGGCGCGGCAGCGGATCCGCAAACACCGGCCGACTCCTGGGATCCGCATCCGGTGCCCTCGTGGGCTCCGCAGCCGCTCGCCGCGCGGTGCTCGGGGAGGGTCACCTGGCCGGCCCCCTCCACCTCGAACCCGGCGTCCTCGATCATCTCCAGATCCGCCTTGCCCGCCTGGCCCTCGCTGGTCAGGTAGTCGCCCAGGAAGATGGAGTTGGCCAGGTGCAGGGCCAGCGGCTGCAGCGTCCGCAGATGGACCTCGCGGCCGCCCGCGATGCGCACCTCCACGTCCGGGCACACGAACCGCACCATCGCGAGGATCCGCAGACACCGCTGCGGGGTGAGGTTCCACTCCTTCGCGAGCGGGGTGCCCTCGAACGGGATCAGGAAGTTGACGGGGACCGAGTCGGGGTCCAGCTCCCGCAGCGAGAAGACGACGTCGACCAGGTCCTCGTCGCTCTCGCCCATGCCTGCGATCAGCCCGGAGCAGGCCGACAGGCCGGCGGCGTGCGCCTTGTGCACGGTGTCGACCCGGTCGGCGTACGTGTGGGTGGTGGTGATGTCCCCGTACGTCGCCTCGGACGTGTTGAGGTTGTGGTTGTAGGCGTCGGCACCCGCCGTGCGCAGCCGTTCGGCCTGACCGTCGGAGAGCAGACCGAGGCAGGCGCACACCTCCACGCCCTCGTTCTGGTCCTTGATGGTCCTGATGGTGTCGGAGACCCGGTCCACGTCCCGGTCGGTGGGGCCGCGGCCGCTCGCCACCAGGCAGACTCGCTTCGCCCCGCCCGCGACGCCCGCCGCCGCGGCCTTCGAGGCCTCGTCGGGCTTGAGCCAGGTGTACTTCAGGATGTCGGCCTTCGAGCCGAGCCGCTGGGAGCAGTAGGAGCAGTCCTCGGGGCACAGCCCGGACTTCAGGTTGACGAGGTAGTTGAGTTTCACTCGCCGGCCGAACCAGTGGCGGCGCACCTTGCCGGCCGCGGCCACCACGTCGAGCACGTCGTCGTCGGAAGTGGCGAGGACGGCCAGCGCTTCCTCGCGGGTCGGCAGCTCGCGCCGAAGCCCCTTGTCCACCAGCGTGTTCAGCAGGTCCATGAGAGCCGATCCTGTCCTACCGAAGCGTTCCCGGCCAAGGAGAGATTGCACAACAGACACCGCTCGACGTGTGGGTATTGCCACACCCTGGGCGGCTGGTCGTCCGGCTAGTGTCTGTGCACTGCCTACAAAAGCACCGGAGGACCCATGGCGTTCGGGTGGATCGACGAGCAGGCGCGGTCGCGCCGCCGGGCCGGACTCGTCCGCAGTCTGCGCCCCCGCGCCGCCGATTCCCCGCTCCTCGACCTCGCGAGCAACGACTACCTGGGCCTGGCCCGCCACCCCGAGGTCACCGAGGGCGCCGCGCAGGCCGCCAGGAGGTGGGGCGGCGGCTCGACCGGCTCCCGGCTCGTCACCGGCACCACCGAACTGCACGGGGAACTGGAGCGCGAACTCGCGCACTTCTGCGGCTTCGAGGCGGCCCTCGTCTTCTCCTCCGGGTACGCGGCCAACCTCGCGGCGGTCACCGCGCTGGCGCCGCACGGCTCGCTGATCGTCTCCGACGCGGGCAACCACGCATCGCTCATCGACGGCTGCCGCCTGGCCCGGGGCACCACCCAGGTGGTCGAGCACGCCGACCCCGAGGCAGTGCGCAAGGCGCTCGCCACCCACACCGGACCGGCCGTAGCGGTGTCCGACACGGTGTTCTCGGTGGACGGCGACGCCGCACCGCTGGCCGAACTGGCGTCCGTCTGCCGGGAGTTCGAAGCCGGATTGATCGTCGACGACGCCCATGGACTCGGGGTCCTCGGTGCCGGGGGCCGGGGCGCTCCGTACGTGGCGGGGCTCGCGGGCGCGCCGGACCTGGTGGTGACGGTGACCCTGTCGAAGTCGCTGGGCAGCCAGGGCGGCGCCGTCCTCGGTCCGGCCCATGTGATCGACCATCTGGTCAACGCGGCCCGGACGTTCATCTTCGACACCGGGCTCGCCCCGGCCGCCGCGGGGGCGGCGCTCGCGGCGCTGCGCCCGCGGCGGCCCGACCCCCCAGCTGACGCGCGGGGCCCCCCCGTGTCGGGAGGCCAGCAAGGCCCCCAAAAAGCCCACGG